>DUZJ01000004.1 GCA_013349615.1 Planctomycetota bacterium
AGGATATTCAACCAATTATTTTCTTCACAAAGTTGATTCCTACAGACCGAGATAAGCGGCGGGTGGTGAGGAATTAATAAGTGAAAGTCAATCGTTAGAGAAATTAAAGTTGTCCGCCTGCCCTATATTGGGCTGTGGCTGATTGATAATTGATGAATGATTCCGTCAAAAGGCGCCGGATTTCGTTCCGTCCAAGGAAGGCCGGATCTTCGACAAACAGATGCCGGATATGCGACTTCGATATTGATTATTTCTCTGCGTTCTCCGCGGTTAAATCTTTTCGTGCCAATTCGTGAAAACCTGTCCTGAGCGAACCTGTCCTGCCTGCCCCGGCCCAAATAGCCTTTATTTGGTGCGGGGAGTTCTATCGAACGGGTCGAATGGATCCGTGGTTATATCTCTATGTGCCTTGTGCCTTTTCGCGGCGCACTTTCTCTGTGCTCACCACTTGCTTCATCTATCCTAATCCAATAATAAGTCTTCCCACAATGCCCCTCATAAACCTCATGCGAGGGTTGCCAACGTGGAACAATATGCTATAATACAGGCGTTTTCTTGTTCACCATCAATCTTTATGGAATTTCACAGGGAATATTTCGATGGCCGATACAACAACTGGAATACTTAAATGTGTCAGCAAACGGCAGTTTGCGGTCAGGACGGCCGACCGGTCTTATCGGGCGGGCCTGGCCGAAGTGATGGTCCACCCGGATTTAAATCGCCGACTTTCCCTCACCGAAGGAGCAGCCGTCACAGGTCAGGTCGAGCGAAAGAGAGGCGAATCAAGGTTGGTGTCAATCGAGTCCCTGGGCGGCATGCAGCCGGAGGACTTTCTCAAACGCCCGCGATTTTCCAATCTGGTGGCAATCGACCCGCACGAACGATTTGACCTCGGCGCTTGCGGCCTTGACAGCATGCGTATCGTAGACCTCATCGCACCGATTGGCAAGGGCACTCGCCAACTGATTGTCTCGCCGCCCAAGGCGGGAAAGACCATCCTGCTGGAACAGACAATCCAGGCGATTCGCCATTGTTCGGCCCAAAGCCGCATCATCGTGCTGTTGGTGGATGAGCGGCCTGAGGAAGTCACCC
The DNA here is from genome assembly GCA_013349615.1 of Planctomycetota bacterium. Classification (GTDB taxonomy): domain Bacteria; phylum Planctomycetota; class Phycisphaerae; order Sedimentisphaerales; family Anaerobacaceae; genus CS2-K091. Next base: position 1,093 of record DUZJ01000004.1, read on the forward strand.
ACTTTCGAAGGGTTGTGGAGGGCACCGAAGTCGTCGCCAGCACCAACGACCACGATGCCGACGAACACGCCGAGCTCGCAGAGCTGATACTTGCCCATGTACAAACAGAACTGGAATGCGGCCGTGAGGTCGTTCTGTTGATAGATAGTCTCACGCGGCTGGGAAGAGCGTTCAACAGCAGGACCAGGCGCCGAGATGCAAAACGCCGCCAGACTATGAGCGGCGGACTGGAAGCCGGCATACTGGAAGTACCACGTCGTCTGTTCGGACTGGCACGTAACATCGAAAACGGAGGCTCGGTCACTATCATCGCAACGTGCCTGATTGATACCGGGTCGCGAATGGATCAACTGATATTCGAAGAGTTCAAGGGAACGGGCAACAGCGAGATTGTACTCGACCAGTCCCTGGCTGAGGCCAGGATTTTTCCTGCGATCAACATCCCCGCCAGCGGTACACGAAAGGAGACCAGGCTATACAGCTCGGACCATGCCGGCGGTTTGGCCACGCTCCGCCGCGTTTTGTCAAGCTACGGGGCAAGGGGGGCCATGGACTCTCTTTTCAAGTTACTCAGGAAGTACCCGACAAACGAGGAGTTTCTGGAAGAAATGTAAGGTGTCTGCCTGCCCCGTTTGGGGTAGATTTTCTGGGTCGGTAAAGCGAGGACAACCACTTATTAAAGGATGGATGCCCAGCTAAATGGTGCGGAATATCGCACCCTACATGCCTATTGATTGTTTCTCTGAGCCTTCTGTGGCTAATTTTTCTTCGTGCCTTTGTGTCTTAGTGGCAATACTCTTTTACAGATTGGGCAGGTTATGTTCTTTGCTTACCTGTTTTAATTGCTCAAGAAGCTCAGTCAAACTCTGGCTGATGACATCGGTATCGCTGCAAACGGCCATAAAATTTGTGTCGCCGTCCCAGCGTGGGACAAGATGGATGTGGAAATGGTCGGGCAGGCCGGCGCCGGCGCATCGGCCGAAGTTCATCCCGACATTAAAGCCGTGCGGCTTTATCACCAGCGACAGGGCCTTTTGCGATTCACGGACTAATTTCATCAGTTCCAATAGTTCATCGTCGCTTGACATTTGGAGGTCGGGAATGTGCCGGAGAGGCGCTATAAGTAGATGGCCGTTGTTGTAGGGGTAGCGGTTCAGTATTACGATGCTTTTGGACGAGCGCCACAGCACAAAGTTTTTATCATCGTCGCCGGGGCTTTTGCAGGCTTGGCAGATAAAGCAATCGCCGCCTTTGTCAAGGCCCTGAATGTAATTGATTCGCCACGGCGCCCATAGATTTTTATTTTCCAATCTCCAATTACCTCACCAGATACCAATCAATTGATAAGCTGCATAGTAATTTTTTGTTCGATAGTTATTTGTGGACTTGGCCCAAGAGGACCCGGTAGAACGGCATTCAATCGAATCTGGTACTGCTGATTGTATTGCTCTGTTCGGCCGGCGTCCATATTAAACAGTTCCTCGCCTTGACCTTCCAGACCGAGGACCGGATAACCTCTGAAGAAGCCAAACGTACCGGCCATTTGGAAGCTGCCTGAATAAGGCATTGGCCAGCCAGGTGGAGGTGATTTGGCCAGAGAATAGGAGCTTTTTATCACCGCGAGCCGACCTTTTTCGGTTTCGCGAATCTCATCGAGCGTATAGGTAACATTTCTTGCCTGCTGCATCACCATCGGAGTAGGTACAAGGAGCTTGGAACTCCAGCTCTGCCCGACAGAAACGCCATCGGTGGGTTTTTCTATACTGGAAATCGAATCCCACAGGAACCGTTGGGTGGCGATAAAATCCGCTATCATATCAGGTTCTTTAATTCGACCTCCTCTTGTGCTTTTCCGGAAGGCTTGTTCACCAATCTGGCTGATTAAATCATCTAATTGCGAATAATCTTCAATTTTGCCCGTAGCGTTTATTTTTAGCGTGAAAGATTTGTTGGGAAGGTGTTCTACGGCGTCCTTCTTTGCAGCTCGTGCGCTTCGGCCTGTTCGCTTGACTTGTACTGATTCGCAGGTTGCCTTGATAGTTGTAAGACCGTAGGGGTCTATTTCAATTGGCGTGTACGTGACAACCATTTCCATTGACTCGGTGGTTTTGTCGACATTGTCCTGGCCGGGTTTGGACCTGCTTTTTGTCGGGTCCCAATCAAGGGCAATATCTCTGCTGGTTATAAACCTGTATCGCAGGCTCCGACCTTCCTGGAAATCTACAGTTAACAGCTCTTTTCCCTTCTTTAGCCCTTCTTTTTGCTCAACAGGCTTTTCGCATCCTGCGAGAATACTCAGGACGACGGCTGTGACAATGATTAGTACAGTTCTCATCTTTACTCCTTTCAAATGAGTTCGTAGATTGGTAATTGGTAACTATTTAACCAGTTACCAAACTGTTTTTAATCAGTTTTTTCGAGACGGTAAAGGCGAACGGCGGTCATCTTCAAGACGGCAGGTTCTTTGTCGGTTTGCTGGCCGGCCATTGGTTCGACGGCAATCCATTCCGACTCCAGTTTTTCAAAACAATTCCCGACTTTGCCGGTATTCAAATCCAACTGTAGTTGGCCCGTAAATGTTTCGGTATTATCGAACATTTTCGAAAAGCTGCTTACTGTTTGTTGCTGGTGGAGCTGCTCTGCCATCTCTGTTGTGGGAGCAGCCTTCATCTCGACGACGGCAACGCGTCGACTACCTGCTTGTTTGACTTCTTTTAGTGTATAAATTCTTTCGTATGATTTCGAACCCATCAGTCCGAATGAAAAGGTCTTTAAGCCGTTCCAGTTGTCACCCGTTCGTAATCGTTTTTTGTCGGCAGCGGGCATTGCCGGAATTGTGTGACGCTCCTTGATCGCATCCGGTGAAAGCAGCGCTAAAGCTGTTTTGTCGGCAGAGGAAACGCCCCTGAGCGCAGCTTGCGCCTGGCTTACGTCTATGACCTTTGAAACCTGCCCGGCAGGCGTGATTTCTATAGTATAACTTTGACCGATTAGCTTTGCTAAAAAGTGGCTTTGGTCCTTGGCTCTGGAACTGTCGAAGTCCAACGCAGGATTGTCCTTAATTATAGAGAGATACTTTAGGGCCTCGATTGTAATCTTTGCAACGGCATTGCCATTGTCCTCGACGCTTTGTATCTGCCGGGCAAACGTTATTTCGACGCTGCTGCTGGTCTGCCCGCCCTTGAAGGCCCCCTCGTTCGGCAAAGGCCCCTCCCATCTAATGCTGCGCTGTGCCTGGATTGTGGACTTATAAGTTGTCGAATCCCCGGCCACAAACTTCAACGCCAGCTCCACGGCCGGCTTTTCTTTTCCCGGCTTGACTTCAGGTTTGGCTTCTTCTGCCACGACCTTTGGTTTTTCCTCTTCCGGCTTGATTTGTGGTTTGGCAGTTTCTTTTGCTTCGCGAGCACAACCCGCCGTCAAGAGCATCGAACAAATCACAATAACTTCCAGGCATCTGAAAATTTTCTTTAGTATCATCGTTTAGTCTCCTTAAAAAATCTTTAATTTTGTCCCGCACCAATCGAGCTTAGGACTTCGACGGTGAGCTTAGTCGAACCGCTCACGCCTAATTGGTGCGGTATCGAACACTGAGAAACCAATCAGGCTGTAATTATACGTTCTGTCTCTGCCAAGACAACAAAATTTTCTTTATCCCGGATTTTGCCCCCATTATAGTGAGATAATGCTTTGCTATCCCACAGGGTAAACTCACGGAGTAAACAAATTTAACGGATTTTTTGCCACAGATTAGCACGTTTTTTGTCTTTGCCTTTTCCCTTCTTTTGTGGTATTTTCTGTGACTAAATGCGTGATGTGGACATCTTGAAGAGTGCAGCGGAATATGAGATAGGAAAATTGTTTGGTGGTAATTGCGGATTTTGGGAATAATGGCGGGATATGAAAAAGACGTTGGCACATTTGCCGAATACGGTCAAAAACTGCACAAAGTTACAGAAAGAATTTTTAAACCTAAAATAGAAAGTTTTGTTTAATAATGTGTTAAAGTCAAGGAATCAATGGCAAAGAATTTAATTCAGCAGCAATCTTTAAAGGGCGTTAAATGAAAAATTTCACGGAACAACTTTTTGGTGGTAGCTGGACAGAGAAAAAACTCGAAATTCTAAAGAAATATCTCGATGCTTACAATACAGCGCTAAAAAAACAACCTTTCCTAAGGGTATACATAGATGCATTTGCAGGAACGGGATACCGCCAGCAACAAAAACGTCAATACAATATTCAGGGGATCTTCGAAGAGTTGGAGCAAGAAGAATCAAAGAATTTTCTTAAGGGATCGGCAAAATTGGCCCTCGAAGCGAGACCATCATTCCATAGATATATCTTCATTGAAAGTGATAAAAACAAAATCGATGAGTTGGAAAAATTGCAAAAGGAACATCCGGAAAAAGCACATAAAATTGAAATAGAACAAAGCGATGCCAATGAATTTATCCAAAATTATTGTGATAATGAGGATTGGACAAATACACGGGCAGTTTTATTTCTTGATCCCTTTGCTACAGAAGTCGAATGGCCAACAATTGAGGCTGTCGCAAAAACCCAATGTATTGATGTTTGGATACTTTTTCCACTTATGGCAGTCAATAGACTATTAGCAAAAGACCCGAAAAAAATTTCATATGACCGCTTAAATAGAATCTTCGGAATAGAAGATTGGTTTGAGAATTTTTATAAAACTCGAACTTTAGATGACATCTTTGGTCAACCAGTTGATATAATAATTAAGGCCTGCAACTTCGATAGAATTGGAAATTTTTATAAAAACAGATTAAGAACTATATTCTCTGGAGTGGCAGAAAATACTAAGGTATTCTATAATAGTCGCAGAAGTGCTTTATTTCAATTGTTCTTTGCTGTTGGAAATACCAAGGGAGCGCCCATTGCCATTAGAATTGCAGAACACTTAATGAGGAATATCTAAATGGGAATCGATTCCAAAATAGAATGGACTGAATCGACGTGGAATCCGGTAACGGGTTGTACAAAAATAAGCTCCGGCTGCCTTAATTGCTACGCCGAGCGGATGGCTTTGCGCTTAAAAGCAATGGGGCAAAAAAATTATCGTAATGGTTTTAAGGTCACATGTCACCAGCATACACTTGATATCCCTCTGAAATGGAAAAAGCCGCAGATGGTTTTTGTTAATTCAATGAGCGACCTTTTTCATAAAGATGTACCGGATGATTTTGTTCTGGACATTTTTTCCACGATGCGACAAGCACAACAACATCAATATCAAATTCTGACTAAAAGAGTTGAAAGATTAGCAGAATTGTCGCCTGAACTATCCTGGCTGGAAAATATATGGATGGGTGTTACCGTTGAATCTGCGGATTATAAATGCCGGATTGATTACCTGAGGTACACGGGAGCTAATATTAAATTCTTATCGCTTGAGCCGTTGTTAGGTGATTTAGGAGAACTTAATCTCGATGAGATTGACTGGGTAATTGTTGGTGGAGAATCTGGGCCTGGAGCAAGACCGATAGAAATCGGCTGGGTCAGGAATATAAGGGAACAATGCCTTGCCCAAAATGTACCTTTTTTCTTTAAGCAATGGGGTGGAGTCAATAAGAAGAAAAACGGACGGATGCTTGATGGTCAAACTTGGGATAATATGCCTGAATTGGATAATAAGTTCTCTCTTGCCTGATTTGATTTCCCACCTCTTCCCCGATCCCCGTCAAAAACAATTTCTCTTTAATCTGTTTACCCCGTTAGAAACGTGCCTTCTGTCTTCTAATGGGGCGTTAAAATAGATAAAATGCGCAACCAAAAGCGCACATAGTAACCGGCCAAATCTGAAAAAAATAAAAAAATTTTATCTGCTTTCCTATCATCGAGTTACGAGAATCCGGCATCAAAAATCGGGGTGTTTTTTCGCATCAAACGCGCACATTCGTGCATTTATAGAGGACCGTCTTTTTTTAAGCCGGCAAATACGCAAGGAGTTTACCCGCCGTTCGTGTGGCGAGAACTACGAACTATGAACAATGAACTACTCATGAGCATCGAGAATCCAACTTTAGCTCACTTTAGGCACTTTAGCTCACTTTTCACTAATTTCCCCTCTACAACTGTAGAGAGCGCACTACAAATCGCTCATTTTATGCAAAACAAACCCAATTTCCGAAATGCCCAAATGAACGTAAATATGGTATTATCAAAGGATTACGAAGATAAGACACTTGGTGAACGTGGGAAAAACAAACCCAATTCAAAGCCAAAACAAACCCAATCAAACCCAATTAAAGCCAATAAAATGCCAAAACAAAGCCAAAACAAAGCCAAACAAACCCAATTTCAAAGGAAAAAAATGCTGCTGCGTTTGACGTTTAACGGCCGGCGTAACTCGTTTGGTTACTACGCCGACAAAATAGAAGCTCCCAGGGCAGGAGCCTGTCCGCCTACGGTGGAACCGGGCGGCTATGAAATATCGCACTCTACATTCTGTCTTTCCAAAGATAGCCAATTGTTCTTTATTTATCTTTGGTTATCAGCTAAAATCCAGGTTTTGGACTTTCAAGTTACTTCGAGAACCATTTTTGGAGAATTCAAATTATGAGAAGTGATACGGTCAAAAAAGGATTTCAGCGTGCACCGCACAGAAGCCTACTTCATGCCTGCGGTCTTAATGACGGTGATATTAACAAGCCGTTTATCGGTATTGCCAACAGCTTCTGCGAGATAGTGCCGGGTCATGTTCACCTCAATTTGGTCGGCCGGGTTGTTAAGGAGGCCGTTCGCCAGGCGGGCGGGACCGCTTTTGAGTTTAATACCATAGCGGTCTGCGATGGGGTTGCTATGGGCCATACCGGTATGAAATATTCCCTGGCTTCTCGCGAAATTATCGCCGATTCGGTTGAGACTATGGTGCGGGCCCATTGTTTTGACGGCCTTGTTTGTATTCCAAACTGCGACAAAATCATACCGGGGATGCTGATGGCGGCGGTCAGGCTAAATATCCCCACGATTTTTGTGTCCGGCGGACCTATGGCGGCAGGAAAAACAAAGGACGGAAAGGCGGTCGACCTTATCAGCGTATTCGAGGGTGTCGCCGAATTCAATGCCGGCAAAATCAGCGAAGAGCGGTTGCACGAACTTGAAAGCACCGGATGTCCGGGGCAGGGAAGCTGTTCGGGGATGTTCACCGCCAATTCAATGAACTGCCTGTGCGAGGCGATTGGGATAGCTCTGCCCGGCAATGGAACAATCCTGGCAGTCAATCCGAAACGGGAGCAGCTTTACAAACAAGCGGGCAAACAGATTATGTCCCTGCTCGAAAAGGACGTCAAGCCGTTAGATATAATCAATGAAAAATCGCTGGATAACGCCATCGCTCTGGATGTGGCAATGGGCGGCTCGACAAATACGGTCCTGCACTCATTAGCGTTGGCCAGCGAGGCCGGTATTGAATATGACCTTGAAAGAATAAATGAAATAAGTGCGAAATGTCCGAATATCTGTAAGGTATCGCCATCGAGCAAATTTCACTTAGAGGATGTTGATGCTGCCGGGGGTATAAGCGCGATACTGAAAGAAATCGGTAAGGTCCCGGACCTTTTGAATACCGATTGTCTGACGGTAACCGGCAGGACAGTCGGCGAGAATGTGGCCGATGCCGAGATTAAAAATCCGGACGTCATCCGTACGCTCGAGAACGCATACTCGAAGACCGGGGGCCTGGCTATTCTTACCGGCAATCTCGCCCCCAAAGGCTGCGTCGTCAAGTCAGCCGGCGTGACAGAAGCGATGCTGACTCACACCGGCCCAGCCGTTATTTTCGAGAGCCAGGAGGATGCCTGCGAAGGTATTTTGGCCGGCAAAGTCAAAGAAGGTGATGTCGTGGTGATTCGTTATGAAGGGCCCAAGGGCGGGCCGGGTATGCAGGAGATGCTGAGTCCCACAAGTTATATTATGGGCGCCGGATTAGGCGAATCTGTTGCACTGGTTACCGACGGCAGATTCAGCGGCGGAACAAGAGGGGCCTGCATCGGCCATATCAGTCCCGAGGCTGCCGTGGGCGGCCCCATAGGATTATTAAGAGATGGTGACATAATAGAAATTGACATTCCCAACAACACTATAAACGTCAAGCTGTCTGATGAGCAGCTCGTCGAACGCAAAAAGGCCTGGAAGCCGCCGAAGCCGCGTATAACCCGTGGCTGCCTTGCAAAGTACGCCTCGATGGCCACCAGCGCCGACACAGGTGCAGTCCTGAAATGGTAAGTTGAATAAAAGCGGTTTGATAAAAGTGTAAAAATGTATTTTGATAAGGAGGCATCGAAAATTATGCAATCTTGTAATATTGGGTATATCAAACTTACTTACAAGTTGTATCTCCCATCATTGGCGCTTATATTTGCACTGATAATGCCAGTGTTCGCGCTTTACACGACCGATATGCCCAAGAATATCCAAACCAAAGTTCAAGAGCCGCGCGAGCGGACAATTTCTCTGAAGTTGCCCCTTCAGCAACCGAGGTTCCATTGGAGGTTTATGAGCCGCAAAGACTTTCTTTCAGGAAAGCTGCTTTTGCGTATCATCCGAGACGGCAAATCAACCGAGATTGTCATCTTCGAGAATGGTCAATTCTCGGATGGCTGGGGGGAAATGGGTATTACACGGGACCCGAATAGAGGGGAGATTTACTTTGGATTCATATCAACACGCGGGTACCTGACCGCACCGGCGGATAAGCTGGAACTGGAACTGACTGTGACCAAGGACCTCCGCGGAATCGGCGCTCTACAAACCGGCATCCTTCCCGCTGGAAAATACAAATCCAAAGGGACTTACTCAGGCCTCATTGACGAATATGATACAACATTCTTGGCCGAAGAGTTTGCCAAGGAGGGTAAAGGGTCCCCCGACGAACAAAAAACGTTATTGAAGAAGTGGCGTCAACAGGTCGAGCACAAAGCATTTCTGGAATCGTGGACGGAGCAATGGCCTCTGAAGATTACCAGTCAGAAGGGCTGGCTTTCCGAAGAGCGAGCATCTGCAGTAAAGCGTATGCGCGAGAAGTTAGACGCGGAAGTAAAACCTTCTTCGAGTTCTCCAGATTCTGCCGTAGCAGATGAAAACCCTTTTCGAGAGCATCTCTGGTTCTGGATAACTATACCACTGGTTGCGTTATTTATTGTAATATTCCTGCGGAGAGCTTTTGCCAGAAGATAACCCCAGTAAAGACCGTGGCCGAATATTTTTGGGAGTGCTTCGCTGCGCTCGCAATGACAAACGTACTGGATTCCCGCTTGCGCGGGAATGACACTTTAGAATCTGTGATAAAAAATTCTTGTTATGTTAGCAGTCTGCATTTTGAATGTTAAAAGCAAGGCGGTTGCTAAAGCAGGCGGATTTTTGTATAATTCAAGTAAATAGACCAGATAGAATGCAGGTGGCTACACTATGGAAATAGAACCAGTACTTAAAGAATTCAAACAGCAGATAGCCGAGCTTTATGGGCAGCGGCTTAGGAAGGTTGTGCTCTACGGCTCTTATGCAAGAGGTCAGGCCAATGATGAACATTCGGACATCGATCTGGCCGTTGTGCTGGCAGGGGTGGTTGATGCCTGCGAAGAGATCGACCGAATGGCCGATATATTTACAGATTTGAATCTTGAGCATAATGTTCTGATAGCAGTATATCCGGTCTCAGAGAGTAATTTCGAGAAAGTCGAAAGTCCCTTGCTTATAAATGTCCGTAAGGAAGGTATAACCGTATGAGCCAGATTCAAGCGCTTATTGAAAAAGCCCGCAGATATTTGAGAAGTGCCGATTTATTGATTCATGACGGTGATTATGACTCTGCCGTTTCGCGGTCATATTATGCGATGTTTTATTCGGCAGAAGCGGCGCTGCTTAAAAAGGAAATGACTTTTACTTCGCACAAAGCTGTTATTTCTGCTTTTGGTCGGTATTTTGTGAAAACAGGGATTTTTGATAAACGGCTGGGTAGAGACCTGAATATAATTTTTGGTGAGAGACAATTGGGTGACTACGAGTCTAACTTTTCAATATCAAAAGATAATGCCCGTCATGCATTTGAAAGTGCCCGAGGATTTGTTGACCAAGTTGCAGAGTGGCTGAAATCAGATTTGTCGGATGATTGATGGTAATAGTATGCCATGGTATGTCGGTGGTCTGCATTTTGAATGCGTGCAGTGCGGCGGGTGCTGCGCCGGGCCTAACGAGGGTTATATCTGGGTTGCTAAAGCCGAGATTCGGATAATCGCTGATTTTCTTAAAATGACGCCCGGCGAGCTGCGGAGTAAGTTCTTGAAGCGCGTCGGGCTGAGGTCAACGATTATCGAACACCCGAATACCAAAGATTGTATTTTCCTGCAAGGAACCGGCAGCCAAAAAACCTGTACGATTTACCCTGTTCGGCCGAGCCAGTGCAGAAGCTGGCCTTTCTGGCCGGGCAATTTGGCCGGCCCCGATTCCTGGAACAAGGTCGCTCAAAAATGCCCCGGCATCAACCGCGGAAAGCATTATAGCTACGAAGAAATAGAAAAAATCAAAAGTGAGAAAAAATGGTGGCAGGATACAGAACAGTAGATATGTCTGTTATTTCGGTGGAGTGTCTTTTGTATAATAACATGTCAGAAACTCCCTATAAAAATTAAAAGGAGAAACAATCATGGCAGTCGTTGCATTGGTGGTATTCGTTGCCTTTGGCCTCACATTTGGCCTCGGTCTTTTGGGTTTCATTTTTGGGCTATTGGCTTACAAAAAGGCTTCGGACCTGGAGAATCGCATAAAATCCTTAGAGTCATCCAATGAAAAATAACAGCCGACTGCTAAAGAGGGTGGCTGAAATTTACGAATGGCTCGACCAGCAGGTTCGTAATAACGATGATATGTCCGGACATTGTGACGCCTGCGGTAAATGTTGTGATTTTGAGTCTTTCGACCATCACCTGTTTGTTACCCCGCCGGAGTTGATGTATTTAGCTGCAAATCTGGGTGACGAGAAGCTAAAGGCGATGCCTACCAGCCGTTGTCCCTATCAATTAGATGGTAAATGCACAGTTTACGAATATCGTTTTGCCGGCTGTAGAATTTTCTGCTGCAATGGGGACTCGGATTTTCAAAGCAGGTTGAGCGAATCGGTACTTAAGAAACTCAAATCGACCTGCACAGAGTTCCAAATCGCCTACCACTACACCGACCTGGCGACCGCCCTGGGCAATCGTGACCTATGGCTAATGCGCAAACCGCACCGATAAAGCGAATATGGTCTTCCAGCAATGTTTCCATTGAAAACCACGCTCAATTGTGGTATATTATGTTCACCAAAAACTTGGTGGCGCAGATAACATCCCTTGGCGCCGTTTGGACAATACTGCTTCAATAGGAGGAGTGGAAATGAACAAATTCATAGTCATCCAGGTATGTGCAGCACTAATAATGATAGTAATTCCTGCTCAGGTCCGTGCGGTAGTGGATGTTCAGCCGGTAGTGGAAACCGACCCCGCCAATGGCACCGACACCGACAATGCCGACGATGCATGCATCTGGATACATCCTACAGACGCAAACCTCAGTTTGATTATCGGCCAGAGCAAAGACAACAGCCACGGCGGGATACACGTCTATGACCTCGGTGGTAACGAACTCCAATTTTACGAAGATGGAAAAATGAACGACACCGACGTCCGCTACAATTTTCCACTTGGCGGTGAGTTAGTGGACATAGTCGTAGCCAGCAATCGGACAACCGTCAGTGTCGATGTTTATAAAGTCAATCCATCCAACCGGCAGCTCGTGAAGGTTGGCAGAATCAGCACAGGTCGCACTGAAATCTATGGTCTTTGTATGTACCACAACCCAGTTACCGACAAATTTTACGCCATCCCCAATCACAAGGACGGTACCGTACAGCAGTGGGAGCTTTCTGATGACGGCACCGGCCACGTAACCGGCACCAAGGTGCGCGAATTCGATGTGGGTACTCAACCCGAAGGCTGTGTGGCCGACGATGAGTTCGCCAAGCTCTACATCGGTGAAGAGAACTTCGGGATATGGAAATACGGTGTTGAGCCAACAGATGGAACATCCCGCATATCGGTAGACAACGTCAGTAATGGTCGTCTTTCAGCTTGCGTAGAAGGACTCACAATATATTACACCACTGATGGAGCAGGTTATCTTATCGTGTCCAGTCAGGGAAACAACACCTTCGTGATTTATCGGCGCGAAGGCGACAATGATTACATTGATACATTCCGGGTTGTCAGTAACGATACCCTCAGTATTGACGGCTGCACACAGACCGACGGCATCGATGTCACCAACGTCAGCCTCGGCTCAGCCTTTCCCAGCGGCTTCTTCATAGCTCACGACCACGACAATACCGGCAGCGACAACGACAACTCGAACTTCAAGCTCGTGCCCTGGGATTCAATTGCCAACGCTGTAAGTCCTGCCCTGACCATAGGTACATCGTGGGACCCCCGCGCACCGCGACCAATTCGTCCCGGTGATTTCGATACTGACGGGGATATTGATTAGTATGACTTGAGCGCTTTGGTTGAGCGGTGGCTGAACATTTGCCTCACTGACGAGTGGTGTGACGGTCGCGATATCGACCAAAGCACCATAGTGGATTTTAATGATTATGCTGTACTTGCAGGAGGTTGGACCGGTCCGCTCCAGTTTTAACAAGAAGAAAGTAGGGCACAAATTCAACTCAAAATTTGTCAATCGGCAGGGGTACGTTATCCTGCGGGTCGCGTAGATTGATATATTTTACACCACCCAATAGTGAGCCGTGTTTCTTGTAATAGCCGTAAAGCTTGGCCAGTTTCTCCTCATCGGTAGATTCGAGATGCTGCTGCCAGGCGTCGACCTCAGCTCCCCAGATAATTTCGGTGTTGTCCTTCGCATACAATACAATATGTGGGAACCGGGCATTTTCTCGGCCATTGAAATTGCTTACATTGATGCTGGCGATTTCGCTGAGTAATGGTTTTTGGGACGCTTCAATATCTTTATCCCTTCGAGTGAGACTCTCCAGCACAGCAACGGCGGCAGCGAGGTCATCACGGTGCCACACTTTGCCCCGTGGTGGTCTTTCTATCAGGGGCAGGCCTTCGACCCTTACGATGGGAAGATTCGGCATCGGGACAAAATCGAGCACAACGAGGTCTGAATCCACATACCATTTTCGCAGGCCTGCTTTGACCAGAGCCAGAGGCCTTCGCCAGCGTGCTTCGATTTGGATACTATCGTGTGTGGTTTGCACTCTTACTTCATCCAGCCAGGCAGCTTCCTGAGTAAGATTGTTCTCGACCTGGCGGGCCGACTCTTCATCAGGTTTTAAGTCGCCATAGGCCGCAGCTTCGGCGTAAATCTTTTGTTTGAGCTGGTCGTTGACCCATTCGGGGACATCTATCAATTTTAACGTTGCCGTTTTTTCCCAGATGGGGACGTTCTTTTTGACGTATTTGTCCAGTGACGTAAAGCCGAACCATACGACTAATACGAAGCCAATACCCATGGCGGCAGAAACGCAACCCATAGCCAATATTTTGAACATGCGTGTCAAACTCGGATGATAGGTTGTTTTTCGCTTTTTCTTCCTTTTTGAAACGCCGCCCTTAAATGATATTCTTTTCGTCTTGCTTTTTTTTGTTCGTTTTCTTTTGACCACTATTGTCCCATATCTTGTGAAGCGTATCTCGTATTTGCTTTCATGCTTTTCGTCTGATGAGTGACGAGTATGCCGCCTCGATTATTTCTGTACACAGGTCGCTCATTGAAAGTCCTGTTTTTGCTGCCGCCATCGGCAAAAGTGAATGGTTTGTAAAGCCCGGAATGGTATTAATCTCCAGGACGTAAGGAATACCATTTTTACCCAGGATAAAATCAGCTCTTGCAAAATGCCGGCATCCGAGCGCATCGAAACAATCGAGCGCCGCTGCCGCAATTTTGTCTGCCAGTGCCGCGTCATCAATTGTATCGAAGAGAAACTCTGTTCGCTCGTCGATGTACTTTGCCTGGTAATCGTAAAAGCCGGTTTTACTTTTAATTTCGATAATCGGCAGCGCCTGTCTTTGGAGTATGCCGACGGTTATTTCTCTACCGTCAATATATTCTTCAATCATACAATCGCCGAACTTTGCTGAGCATTCTCTGGCCGCGGCTACTGCCGACTTAGGGTCATCGACTATGCTGACACCAATAGTGCTTCCCTGCCTGACGGGCTTTACTACAAACCTGTTACCGAGCTGGGGCAGCTCACTCTCTATTTCTGTTGCCTCTCTTTTCTCGTTAAACCTGATTACCTTTGGGATTATCAGGCCGGCTTCGGCGAATGCCTTTTTGCTCGCCATTTTGTCAAACGCTAATTCGCTCGCATTTGGCCCGCTGCCCGTGTAGATAAGCGATTTTTCCTCAAGAATCCGTTGTAGCCGGCCGTCTTCACCGAATTTGCCGTGCAGTGCGATAAAGAACACGTCGATGCTGCCATCTTCCAGAATATCGGTATTGTCCGGGCCTATATCGGCGGTTACTGCATTGAAGTCGGCTTTTCTTAACGCTTCTGCAACACAGCTTCCGCTCTGGATGCTGATGTCACGCTCCTCGCCGATACCGCCCATAAGGACGGCTATTTTTGATGTGCTATTTACTATTTTCAATTTACTATTTGTTTTTTTGCCGCGAACCTTCACAAATTCTCACTAATTTTATTTCGTGTTAGTTCTCGGCTAATCCATCAACTCCAGATTTCGATTTCCTGTTCCAGTTCGGTGTCGAACCGTTCTTGCACTCTTTGTTTCATGGCGTCTATCAGTCTCATAACGTCGCGGCTTGTGCATCCCTCCTGCGCGATTATGAAGTTTGCGTGTTTTTCACTGACGACGGCCCCACCGATTTGTAGTCCCTTCAGGCCGGCCCTGTCAATCAAAGCTCCGGCGGAAAGGCCTCTCGGATTTTTGAATATACAGCCGGAATTTTTCGTATTTAACGGCTGAGTGTTCTTTTTATATATCCAGATTTCCTTGACTGTCTGCATGATTTGTTCAGGGTCGCCGGCGGCTAATTTTATCCGGGCGTTCAGAATAAATTTTGCAGTGATGTTTGTCCGGCGGTAGTCGAACATCAGCTCCGGCTTGCTCTTTTCAAAAACACTGCCTTGATTATCCATCAGCGTGACAGTTTCTACTGCGGCGCCGATATCCCCGAAGTTGCCTCCGGCATTCATTTTTACCGCTCCGCCAATTGAGCCGGGTATTCCTATTAGAGATTCGATGCCCGACAGTCCCTTTTTCACGCAGGTCAAAACGAGGTTGCTCAGCTCGGCGCCCGCCCACGCTGTGACCTTCTCGTCGTCAAATTGTGTCTGTTTGAATTGCTCTTCGTCAAGTGTTATCACCGCAGCTCGCAGTCCGTCGTCACTGATTAGCAGGTTCGAGCCGAAGCCCATCACATAAATCCGGATTTGGTTTTCCCTGCATATCCTGACAACTTTTTTAAGCTGCTCGACGCTCTGGGGCCTGAGAAAATAATCAGCGGGCCCGCCTAAGCCGTACCAGGTGTGATTGGCCAACGGATAGTTTGTTTCAACTATTTTCTCTAAGCCACTGAATATATTCATCTGCAACCTTCCAAATATCGCCGGCACCCATTGTAACAACCAAATCGCCGGCAGTTACATTATCTTTTAGATATTCGCAAATCCGTCCGAATCCATCGATAAATATCGCATCTGTTCCTTTGGCCCGCATTCTTTCAACCAGTATCTGCGAATTAACTTTTTTCCTGGCCGCCTGCGAGTCCCGGACGAAATAAATCTGAGGTATAATAGTTACATCGGCAAGCTTAAAGCTTTCTGAAAAGTCATCAAGCAAAAATCTTGTTCTGCTGTACTGGTGCGGCTGAAAAACGCACCAAATCCGGCTCGGCTCATACCTTTGGCGTATCGCGGCCAGTGAAGCCTTGATTTCGGTTGGATGATGGGCGTAATCGTCAATGACAGTGATTTGGCCGATACGGCCCTTCAGCATCAGGCGACGGTCGATGCCGGTAAAGCGCGGCAGCAGGGCAAGTACCCGGTCGGGGTCGAGTCCGACGTTAATCGCCATAGCCACCACCGCGAGGGCGTTGAGGATGTTGTGACTGCCGGGCAGGGAGATTCGGGTCGAACCTAACCATTTATCATTGTGGTAAACATCGAAGCTATAAAGTCCGTCATTTAACTGAGTATTCGCGGCGTAGAAATTGCACTTTTTATCAAGTCCGAATGTCTCGCAGCGTAAATCGGCCGGCAGCCTGCTAATGACTGTTGCCACATTTGAGTCTTGGCCATTGGCAATCAAAACACCATCCGGTTTGACGCCGAAGGCAAAATCTGCGAAGGCATTAACGATGTCTTCTTCATTTTTATAGTAATCGAGATGGTCCTGCTCGATATTTAATATACAGCCGATTCTGGGTTTGATGTTCAGAAAGCTTCGGTCGTATTCGCATGCTTCTGCGATGAAGTATTTACTGTCTCCGGTTCCGGAAGAGGCGTCCAACTGGATTACATCGGCCCCGATAATAAAGTTTGCGTCGATTCCGGCCTGTTTTAGACAGTAGGTGAGCCGGGCGCTTGTTGTACTCTTGCCGTGGGTTCCGGTTACAGCTATTCCCTCATAACAATTGCACAATTGTCCTAACATCTGGGCGTATTTATAGATTTTGTATCTTTTTTCGCGGGCCAGTTTTAATTCGGGATTATCTTCTTTTATGGCAGCCGAGATAACGACCGCGTCCGTATCCGGGTCGAGATTGTCTGCGTTATGGCCGATTTTTATATCAGCCCCCATCTCGCAGAGCCTGTCGGTAACAGAAGTTTGGGTCTGGTCAGAGCCGGTAACAACGCCAGAGTTTTTTATCAAAAGCTGCGCCAGGCCACTCATCCCGACTCCGCCTGCGCCGATGAAGTGGAATCTTTTGCCCGCCACAGTTGCCGTGCCGGTTTCGATATTGGCCACGGAGACTACTGAATCCGCAGGTTTTTTTCTATTATTTGTGGCTGATTTTTTTAGTTTTGCTGTATTCGGCCGGCTCATTATGTCGTCCTTGATAATGCCTGAGGTTCCATTGGCCGGATATTAGCATAAAATCCAGGTAAAGAAAAGAAAAAAGGCAGCAAATTCCGACTTCATCGGAATCCACAGCCCTTTTTGAGATTAGATTTGTAATGTCTTTCTATTTAGCACCTGTCAGCCAGTAATTAGTAAAGACAGCGAGGTCCAGTTCGTTGATAATGTTATCTGTTGGACAGTAGATATCGCAGTCAGGATTCCAATTAGTATGCCCAGGCTCAGTCGACCAGGCCAATGCGAATATGGCGAAGTCGACCAGGTCTACATCTTTGTCTTCGTCAAAACCATCAAAAATTCGTTCGACCACCTTCGCCTCGATTGTCACACGGTCAGCCGAACGTGATGACCAAGCGACCACAAGGTTGCCGTCAGCCACATCTACTATTGGGTACCAAGCATCGGCTCCAGGACGAACGGTAAATTCCTGCTCAGCAGCCCATGCACCATCTTCGTATTTCCTCAGAACGGGAACGACTTGGGTGTCCACTTCTCTCTCCCACGCCAAATATATTGCATCTCCAATTCCTGCAACCATTCGTGGACAACATGCATAACCGCCGGCATCGAGCGTTTCTGCAGCCGACCAGGAAGCCCCATTGTCTTCTGATGTCCGATGAAGCAGATTACCCCTGTCGTACACAGTAATACCCGGCCAGTAAACCATATGCAAAGTTCCAATTGAATCGGTGAGAAGCTCTATACCACGTGTATTCGTAGTTTCTAAATCGGTTATGGTTCCCCATGAGCCGTCATAACGAAGCTGACGTATTACAGCGTCGTCGGTATACATATTCGGCTCGGCCCAGACAACAATGATATTGCCATTTCCCAAAACATCCACATCAAAGTAGTACCGGAGAAAGTCGCGATAAGCCCAACCTGGAGAGCCCGGCAGATAGTCCGTATAAGGGGCAATATTCTCTTCTGACTGCCAGGCAGAGCCCGTCCATCGTGTCCAGTAGATTCCGGTTTCATAGGGATGACTGCTATTAGTTTTTTGTTCCAGCCAGAACACATGAATTTCATCTTCCGTTGTTGCAACGACCCTGCCCATGCGAATCGCCCGCACTCCTGTAGATGCCCGTGTGACATTATTAATCCGGCCTGTGACAGGGTCAAGCGTTCCGTGAAATGCACCCGGGGTGTAATCGGGCTTTCCCTTCCAGAGAAGGTGAATCGTTCCATCAGGTGCTTTGGATATGTCCAGCAACCGACTATACTGTGATGACAGCGTTAGCGGTGAACCTTCCGGGGGGTCAACAAACGGCAGAGCCGTTAGGTGGACATCGGTCGTACGTGACAAATCCTGCCGAGAGCGGTCAAAGAGTATCATCGGCGGCTTTACCGGTACGATCCTTGGGTTCCAAAGGTCAGGACGGTTGTCGGGCGTCTCTGTGGGCGTTGCCGGCTTCGTGAGAATCAGATCGTCGCTGTATTCCTCCAACGTACAACCTGTCTCATCTACGTAGAATTTTACCTTAACAGAAGCAGAAAAGCCTCCACCTCCACCTGCGATGCCAGTGGGTGTCATGATCTTAATCGTCGCGCCATAAGGCATATCCCACATGCCCGGCTCTACATCATCGTCAGTCTGTGGTTCGATAAACCGCCAGTCGTAGAAATTGAGAGGATTAGGATTAAATCCTACCAGTATACAATTGATGCCATGTCCATAGGAAGGTGCTGACACGGAGGTGTAGTACATCGGCACGTTGAACATCGTCTGTCCGCCATTGTAGAAGGTATGCATCAGCTCGCCGCGGTAGTAGGCGGCGTGAATATACGTCTGCACAGCAAAACTGAGACACTGAAACCAATAGCGCCCATAGTGCTGGTCTGTTTTGTCGATTTCCATAAGCCTGTCAATCCACAGATCGCGCTCAAATGGATATTTCAGGTGGTTCCACCAACCGGCAAGAATCCCGCCGCTTAGAGTACTGCTAATAAGAGAAACGTCATCATTGTCAACATCCTGGTCGCCATCAACATCAGCTCTGGCAACCACAGATATCATTCCGTCGGCCATGTCCTGCGCCAGAAAAACATCCGCCGATGTTAAATTCCCATCGTTATCCACATCGCCGCTACCGTAGTAATCTGTGGTCTTGGCCGGTTGGTGAAAGGGATTATTTCCATCCCAGAGGAACGCACCGTATGGTGGAGTTAATAACAGTGTCTCTCCTTGAGATATGTGAGGTTTTGTCGGTGTAGCCAAAGGCCGGATGTCTCTTCCAATGCGCAGTCTTTTCGTAGTAGGTCTTGCATTGTCGGAAAATTCGAAGAGACCTGCAATACCGTGTACCGGTACCGATGTATCGCCCGCCAGCAGGGTGAAACCCTCGAAGATGCTTTCGGGTCCCTCATCGTTCAAAAATCGGACGATGACTCCGTGCCCTTCGGCGTCTATAATTGTTTCGCGCATACAAGCATTATTCTCCGGCTCCAAGCTTCTAACAGTTATAGCTTTGGCGTTAAAGTCAAGGTTGTGGTTACCGTAGCCAGCATAGGTGCCGCGTTCAAGTACAACTTCATCGCCGGGATTTGCCGCGTTGATCGCTGCCTGGATAGTCGGATAATCACCTGTGCCGTCAGCCCGCACCGTAATCGTCGCAGCTTCGACAGGGACCACCATCACCACACAAGCGTACAAGATACATGCGACCAACAAGCCAATTCGCTTCATCGTTCTACCTTCTTTCGGACTCATCGTTTTCCTCCTAAAATTAGCTGAGCAGTTGATCGTGTTCTTGGAAAGAATAATTATACCATCTATCAAAACTACAATCAACGCTTTTTTCGGTAAATCAAGAATCAAACCCAGTGTTGTTTTTGTAGAAAAGCTGCCTGGATTCCCGCTTTCGCGGGAATGACAGAAAGAACCGGGAATGACAGAAAGAACCGGGAATGACATACGTAATATGGCTTCCTATCCGCTAAACGCCACATGCTATACGCTAAAATTTACCATTGGGCTTCGGCGTAGGGGCCGACATAACCTTTCGGCTTGAGTTTTTCCCGGGTTTTGAGAATGGCTTCGGCAATAGCGACGTCACTTTTTCGGGTAATCTTTATGTTCGAAGAGTCGGTCTCCACAATTGATACTTTGTGGCCAAGGGCCTCGATGAGCTGAGAATCATCGCTGATTTTGCCTGCATCCAGATTCTTTAGGTTTTCGTAGGCCTTTTTGAGCAATTCAGCTTCAAAGACCTGCGGAGTTTGTGCCTCATACAAGCTGGCTCTGTCGACGGTTTGCAGTATCACGTTATCCTTGACCTTTTTTATGGTTGCCGCGACAGGGCAGGCCAGCATCGCCGCTCCCGTTTTAGCAGCAACGGCGAAACAATCATCAATCCATTTCTTCGTTATACAGCATCGCACGGCATCGTGGACGGCTATAAGGTCAACATTATCTTTGATAAGCTCCATCGCCTTTTTGACGGTGTCAAAACGCTCGGCGCCGCCGAAGCAGATCTGCACATTGTAAAACTTTAGATTAGGGCCCCACTTAACATCTACCAGCTCCTGGTCTTCGGGCGCAATAGCTAAAAGAGTCTGTTTTACGTCATCGCGGTTTGCGAAAAGCTCGACGCTTCGCAGAAATGCGGCCCTGCCGGCCACATCAACGAACGGCTTTTTTCTCTTACCGCCGAACCGCCTGCTGGAGCCCGCCGCACATATAATTGCAGCAATATTTTTAGACACTGAAACCGTCCCTTAAACTAAAAACCAAAAATTTTGCGTCTTGTGCCTTAAGTCTTGTATCATACCAATTGTAATTAAATGTTGCGCTTTACATAAAGAGGAATGAGCCATCCCCAAGCTGCGCTTGAGGCTGCCACCCGTTGGTGCCAAATACACGAAGCGCAATGATTTAACACAATTGGTCTCACACATCACAAATTCGTACGGCCTGCGCCAGAGAGGTCAGCGGGTCGCGGGCGGGTATAAACTCCTGGCCCACATAAGCCTTGAAGCCGGTCTTGACGATTGCACGCATAATGGCAGGGTAGTATAACTCCTGTGTTTCGTCGATTTCGTTCCGGCCCGGGTTGCCGCCCGTGTGGTAGTGGCCGATGTATTCCTCGAAGTCACGAATCGTGCGAATTATATCGCCTTCCATAATCTGAGCGTGATAGATGTCGTAAAGAATCTTCATTCGCTCGGAGCCAACTTTCTTGCACAGCTCTACACCCCATTTCATATTGTCGAACATATAGTCCTTATGGTCGACTTTGCTGTTTAGATATTCGACGCAGATTGTGACCTTTTTCTTCTCGGCGTATCCGACGACCTGCTTTAAGGCAATCACGGAGTTCTCCAGTCCGACATCATCGGGCATGCCGGCCCGGTTGCCGGGGAAAGTGATAACATTGGGGAAGCCGTTATCTGCTGCTGCGTCGATGCCGGCGCGAATCTTAGCCAGACATTCGGCATGATTTTTTTTGTTGTTCACGCCGCGCGAGAGTCCGTGTGTGCTGACCATCGCGCAAATCAGGCCGTATTTTTTTGCCGTGGGAAAGTCACGGGGTGAAAGCAATTCGACGGATTTGATGCCCATCTTCGCAGCAGCGGCACTCAGTTTGTCAAGCGATAGTTTGCCGTAACACCACCTGCAGACCGACTGGTTGATGCGTCCATTCTTGACGACCCGCTTGATGTCTGCGGGTGCAGCCATTGCCTTCGGAGCTGATGCGCCGGCAATCGTTCCGGCGGCCATCGCCGAGGCACAGCGGATAAAACTTCGTCTTGAAAGTTTATGGTTGTTCATAGGTTTTCTCCTTTTTAAATTCTGGCTGGTTTCGAGATTGTCTCATTTACTAAACAACGATTTCCAAAATAGCGACTTAAGTTCGTTTTATAAGCAATCATCCTAATCCGTAAATTCCATAGTTCAAAATTCAATGCCGCGTCTTGCCGATATCCCTTTTTCAAACGGGTGCTTTACATTTTTCATCTCTGTGACTAAATCCGCCAGGGCTATCAAATCATCGGTTGCGCCTCTGCCGGTTAAAACAATTTCAACAGCGGAGTCTCTTTTATCAATAATATTTTTGATATCTTCCAGTTTGGCCAGTCCCTTTGACAGGCAAAATACAATCTCGTCGAGTATCAGCAGATCGTAAAATCTTTTCTCGCCGGTCGCGGCGATTCGCTCAAGAACCTCACTAATTGCTGTCTGCATCTGCGAGACGGCTTTTTCGTCTTTTATGGATTGGGACATATCCCAGGGTACATCGAGCGATTCGACCCTGATTCTGACGGCGCCCAGTTGCAGGGCGAAGCGCTCGCCGATATCCAGCGAGGCCGGTTTTAAGAATTGATAAATTAGGACCTTATGCCCCTGTCCGGCTGCACGGAGGGCCAGGCCAAACGCAGCGGTGGTTTTGCCCTTACCATCTCCGGTGTAAATCTGGACGAGCCCTTTTTCCAACATAGCAGTATATTAAGACAATGACGGACAAATTGGAAATCAAAAATTGGAAAACCGGTCGCCATTGTTGGTATGAGCAGGTAGTAATCCTTGTCGCTGTGCACAAACGCTGCCTTTGAAACGGCGATCAGGCTAATTTCTCCACAGCTTGAACGACTAATTTGCCGATAGGCAAACGCTGAGGGCAGCGAGCTTCTGCGGGGCTGTAATTGATGCTAAGCAGTCTGTTTCTTACCCTGCCCGGGATTTTAGCGAAAAGCTGTCTTGCTCTATTCCGGTCACCATAGCTGTTATAATACATCAAATATCGCATAATATCGCTGACATAAGGTGCATTCGGCAGGGCCGAGTCGCAGATGTGTGCGCAGCCGGCACAATAACTGTTGCAGGTTGCCTGTGCGTAAGTTTTGAAAACATTCAAATCCTTCCGGGTGAGCCTGGTTTTATCGAGCACCGCGGCGACGTTCTGGTCTAATATGCTGACGTCCTGCATCCCTACGCAGGCGGAGCTGATTCTTTTGTCCTGCAAAACCGCCTTTATTTTCGCCTGGCCTTCGGTAAAACCTTTCTGCAGGAAGTGGCCGGCAAGTTTTTTGTCCTCTTCGGTGTCGATTTTTTCCTGGGGACGTCCCTGAGTCTTCATAGCGATAAGACCTATGCCGGCTTTATGGCAGTCCTCGATGGCATCCGACAGTTCGGTGTCCTGCATTATTCGATAGCTGTAAGTTGTCATTGCCACGTCGATCCAGCCGAGCTTTGCGGCGGCGGCGAGGCACTTGGCCATATTCTTGTGAGTGCTGAAGCCAAAAAAGCGTATGAGCTTTCGCTTCTTTGCGCTATTGACCCACTGTCTTAAATCATCGGTCAGCTTTGCGGGGTCGGATAATCCGTGGCCTACGTAGCCGGAACCGGCCATTCCGTCCATGATGTAGTAGATGTCGATGTATTTTGTGTTCATTCTTTTCAGCGATGCTTGAAGGGCTTTTTCGACATCGTCGATGGTAACGGCATCCGATGCCTTGGTGACAAGGAGCAATTTCTTACGGGCCTCGGGGTGCCTCGAAATGAATTTACCTATGCCTCGCTCACTGTTTTCGCCGGCATAGTCAGGTGCGGTGTCCCAGAGATTAACGCCTGCCTGAAAGCACTTTTCCAATATGAGCTGGTTCTCAACGAGATTGAAGAGTGCACCGAGAGCAAGGGACGGTACTTCTACGCCAGTTTTTCCGAGCTTTCGTTTCGGCACCTGCGGCTGTTCGGGCCGTTTTGCTGTTGCCGGAGCATTGGGTTCGGTAGCGTTCGGCTCGCTTTCTTTCTTGCTTTCACATGCACCAAGGACAGAACCGAGGCCGGCTGCTCCAATGGTCTTTAAGAAATTCCTTCTACCGATTTTATTTTGTTTCTGTTTCATCGCGTCAAACTCCAAATTATTAACGCTTTAACAATAACTTTCTGTCCATGCTTCTTGTCTCGCCTTCGGCGGAGACCCTTATCGCTTTCTTGCCGCTTACGGGACATTCGTGCTCGCAAACCCCGCAGCCAATACATTTCTCAATGTCAACATAAGGTCTTTGCAGGCGAACCTGAATCTCGATTTTGCTGCCGGCAGCGGGGATTTTTTCGAATTGCTCGTCAGGCGAAATTACAATTGTGTTTTCCGTGTTGGCTGTGATTTTCCTGCGTTCATTATCTTTAACAGCACAATAATAATCGCCGGTGGCGAATTTTTCGGGGGGGATTGTTGTTTCGAGTTCTATAGTATTATCGACAACTTTTTTTACCGTTACAACGCCATCTCTTACAGTGATAAATTCTTCTCGGGTATAGATTGCCTTTGGGCTGAGGGGGCAGTTTTCCTCGCAGACTATGCAGGGCTTATCCATCGCCCAGGGCAGACACCTGTTGTGGTCAATAAATGCGGTGCCGAGCCTGATTGGTCCGAGTTCTGCAAACTCATCAGTTCCGAGCTTTTCAGCAAGCGTAATTGGTCTGATGGCTGATGTCGGACAGACCTGTCCGCAGGCCACGCAGTTTAACTGGCAGCCGCTTGAGCCGATTCGATTGTTAAGGACAGGGGTCCAGAGATTTTCCAGACCTCCCTCGATGCCGCCGGGCTGGAGCACATTTGTGGGACAGACGCGCATACACTGGCCGCACTTGATACATCTTTTCAAGAACTCGGTTTCTGACAGCGCTCCTGGCGGGCGAATAACTTTGTGATACCAGTTACTGCCCAATTTATTGCTGAGCCTGACCGCCGGTACTGCAAAGACGCCGCCGGCAAGTGAAAGTACAAAACCCCTGCGTGAAATGTCCGGGTTTGTGATTTCGCCGGCCAGTGACGGTGTCGTCTGATAACTGATTACTTCATCCTTGCAATCCTGGCGGCAATTGAAGCAAAGGACGCATTCGCTTATCCTTATATTGCCGCTCGGCTCGCAGCCGCCTTCGCAGGAGCGCTCGCACAGTTTGCAATCAGAGCATTCGCTCTGGTTCTTGCCGATTCGCCAGATGGCAAACCTTCCAAGGATGCCGAACAATGCACCGAGCGGACAAATGAATCTGCAGTAGAAGCGGGGGATGACGAGGTTGAGAAGGATGGCCGTGAAGAAAATCAGGAGTATCAGCCATCCGGCCTCGTAAAATCGCGGCGTTGCTGTAACAAAATTAACGCTTCTATCAGCAATGGACAATAATAACTGAAAAGAACGGGTTACGAGGGGTATGGGGTCGAGCAGGCCCGTTTGTAAGGTGGCGCCGATTGATGGGAAGGCGGCCATAAATAAGAATACAATGAGGATAATGTATTTTATGCGCTGGGCCTTTCGGTATTTGTTGAGCTGCATTTTTTTGGACAGCTTTTTTCTCCGATTTCCCAAAAATCCGACGAAGTGATGTAATGAGCCGAAGGGGCAGACCCAGCCGCAGAAGAACCGCCCGAAAATTATTGTCAAAATAACGGTAAGCAACGCCCACAAAAGTGCCCGGTATAGTGTATGTGTGGTCAATATTGTTCCGATTGCCACCAGCGGGTCGAGCTGCAAAAACCAGTTGATCGGCCAGGCCCGCAGCTGCCAGAATTTTTCGCCTATTGTGGTGACTATGCAGAACCAGGTGAAAAGTGTGAAGAAGAAGGCCTGGCTTATGCGTCTGACTGTTACAATTTTCATAATCACACTTTCAAAGCTGTGAAGGTTTCCGATTTATTGTGTTCAACTAATTTCCAATCTTTATTTTTCCAAGATGGTACCAGCCATCCGGCTGTTTTGAAGATATAGCGAGTTGAACTTTTGGCTTACTGGACAGGGTGTCGAGGATTCCGATTTGCAGGTCATATTGGCCCGGGGGCATAGAGGATGGAACCAAAACGGAACCGTCATAAAGATTATCACCCGGCAGCCATGTTCTGATATCGGCACTTGTGACTAATATTTCAGTTTTTTCGCTGTTTTTCAGGCGAAGAGCGAGAGGGAATTTCTTATAACACAGTGCGACACCCTTGTTGTCCCACCAGGAAGTGAAAGCAAGTTTGCCGTTTGGTTTCAGCGCTGCCGGGTAGGTGAACTTGCGAAGGACAAATCTGTATCCCATTTTTCCAAGCCACCTGTTGACGGCAGGCCACCATTCTTTCGGGACCGGTGAGGACTTGGCGTTGAAAGAGGAGATGTGCCACTTGAGGGACTCGTCGATTATGTGGTCGACGTCCCAGCCCATATCCTTCCAGTGCTTCATCACCCAGCATACCTCAAGTGTTACCGGGGCTTTTTTCCAGGCGTCCTTTACGCCAAAGTTGATGATTGCCTGCGGATAATAATCGTTCATGTGCGACCAATTGGCACTGAATCCTCCCATATCTCCGAGGCAATCGACCCTCCAGCCGACGTTGGCTTTGGAAAGGGCGTAGCTGTTTGTTTTCTTGTCCGTGAGGAGCATAACAAGATGTGTTTTCTTAAAGGAGTCGATATATGCGTCGACGAGCGCCTCTCTTGTTTTCTGTGTCAGTTGAGCAGAGCCTGCACCTTCACCCCATGCCCCGACAATTGAAACGTCGACGCTTTCGAGGTCCGGGCGGCCGTCGTAGCGTTTGCCCATAGTTCTTATCATTTTTGTAAAATACCGGACGTAGCGGGGGTCTTCCGGGTCGACCTGCCACTTCTTCACCGGCCAATCCTTTCGTTTGCCGACCATTGCACGATACCAATCCGGGACATCATTTTCCTTTCCTGTACCGTAGGGCGCGATTCGCAGCATCAGAGTTTGTTGTCTCCGGCGGGCGGTTTCGAGGGCTTTGTCTATCAAGTCCCAACGATATTTGCCCATTTTCGGCTCGATGAATTTCCAATAAATGCGGAAATAGGCTATCGTCGTCATCGGATGGTCTTTGTTTTGCAGACTGCCGTCAAAGTCCTGATAAATAATAGGCTTGCCCTCGGTCCAACTTTTAGCTGCATTTAACTCATCGCCGTTGAATCTCTGAAATGTCATAAAACCGATTCCGGGATTGGTGAGGATATCGTCGATTTCCTTTGGCCGAACGGTAATCGTTTCCTGCGCAAAGACCGGAGCAAAGGACGCTGAGGTTAATATGATTGCAGTTGAGAAGACTTTGATTAAGCGTGAGATGCTCACAATAATTTTCCCTTTAGCTTTATTTGAAATCGATATTCATATTCATCATAGTTACAAAAACAGGTTTTACGCAGTCCCAAGTATTGGCTTGAGTGCCTGGTAATCAGTATTTCCGGCGCCGGCGTTTTGTGCCTTTGCAAGATAAGGCAGGTCCGCGGCCTTCAGGTCCAAAAGGGTGCAGCCGTAAGAATCGGCAGCCACCATATCGCAGCTTGCAATCAGTGTATTTGCACGTTTCAAATCCGCAACGGAGCCTCCCGTCGGGCCATTGGTCATCATAACTTCGGTGCCGTCAAGTATAACCAATGTCGGCTTTACCATCATAGACAGCTCGGCGATGATGGTATTGATGTCCTGATGGAAGATGTTGCGTCGTCCGCCCAAAAGACCGTACCAGTTTTTCATCGACATAGAAGCGCCGGCCCTGGCGTGGTGTTTGACCGGGGAGATTCCAATCAGTTTGTCGACCCTGGCAAACGGGGCAAAAAAGATAGGCCAATTTTTGATAAGTTTACCATCCGCCAGCGTAGTGTGCTTGAAATGATGTGCTTTTGGCAATATGACCCTGGCGCCGGCTGCGCTTGCCGCTTTGCGGATACCGCTTAATGTAAAGCAGCTTGCAGAGGCATCGATCGGATTGTCGGTAACGTAAACCAGCTTTGCTCCGGCTTTGCGGCATAGCTCTACCACCGCAGCAACCAGTTCAGGGTGGGCTGTAGCCCCAAGCATCGGCGGTCGCGCAAATGCAACGTTCGGCTTTATCGCGACCGTTTCGCCGGGCTTGACGAATCTTTCTATACCGCCGAGCAGTTCTATCGCCTTGGTAACGGTGTGTTTCCTGTCGGAACCCTGGACAATACTCATAGTTTGTCCGGTTACGGTCGGTACGGAGAAATCCGGCAGTGTTACAAGCTGCTCGGCTTTGACAGTTTGGCCCGGAGGCCCTTTGGCATCGTAAAGCAAACAGGAGGCTGTGCCCGCAGCGGCAATTGAAATTCCCGCTTTGCCCGCGCGAGTAAGGAACTTTCTTCGCCCGAAGTTTTTTTCGTTTTGCTCATTCATTTTTTTTTGCTTCGTTGAGTTTGTTTAGGAGTATTGTGGCTAATTTTTCTGCAGACTGCTGGTTTTCGGCTTCGTGGATGCCGGCAATAAAAGGCCCGGTTGCATAGACGATTTCAGTCGTGCCATAGAAGTCGAACACTTTGGCTCCGAAGGTGTTAAGAGCTTCGTTGGTTGCGGCTTTTATTTCGGCGCCGTTTTCAATCAGGAATTTATGGTAGCTCTCGAACGCTGTGGTCGCTTCGACAGCGGAGGCTTTTTTGCTGAAAAAAGCAGTGATGGTCTCGTCGCCGGATTTGTATTGTGCGGTAAAGATGTTCGTGAATCCTTCAAAGCCAAAGGCGCTTTCCAGATATAGTTTGGGGCTGCCGACAACAAGGTCTTCTTGTGGGAATAGATCCAGCTCTGGTATGTGAGCGGCCTTATCCACGGGTAAATTCGTCTGAATCTTCTTAGCGGTTTCCATCATTGCTTCGAACAATTCGTCCGATTCGGAGGAGCCGATAAACTCGATATAATATTTGCCGTGGACAAAATATGGAGCGTCGCTGGTTCTATATCCAAATTGCATATCCGGCAAAATTTCAACATCGGCCCTCCTTTGTACGCTGTAAATCGAGAAGGCGTTTTTGAGAGCAGCCATATCAAAGACGAAAAGCTCCATCCATAGATTTTCATCCTTTTTGTTTATAAATCTGCTGGTAAAGAGTTTCTCAAAGCCGGACTCGATGTAAAGCGGGGCTTTGCCGTCAATTTTTTCGTAAAGATTATCAGCAATATAGACTTCTTCTGAAAGCGTTTCAAAACCGGCAGGGGCCAGAGAGCTTAGAGGCACTTGCTCTGTCTTTAGGCTGGTTGTTTCTGTAGTCAGGCCAAACCGGCCCATATCATAGCCGGATTGCTTTACGAGTACGGCGATGGCGATGAGGACAAGAATCGACAGCAGGGAAATGCTCACAACAGATTCAAGTTTTTTTGCCCGGCGCTGAACTGAATCCATAACCAGCTCCAATAATGGCAATTTGCACCGTTGGAAATTATACAGCGAAAAATTTCTAACGGGCTTTGCTTGACCCTAAAGTTCGAGCAGATTATAGTTGGCGTCTGAGTCTTTGTCAATATTGAATTTAGCAGGTTCAGGCCAAATGAGAATGAGCAAAATTGCTATGGCCCAGATATTCTCGCTTGACGGCGACCGCAGCGGCAATTTTGTCCGAGTAGAAAATGCGATTAGAGAGGCCAAAAACGGTGCGGCAGAGATAGTGTGTTTTCCTGAGATGGTCATATTGGGCTGGGTGAACTCCGATGCCCACGAAAGAGCGTGTCCAATTCCGGGTGAGGATTCGGGGCGGCTTTGTGAATTGGCTAAAAAATATGGAATTTGTCTCTGCGCCGGTCTTGCGGAAAAAGACGGAAAGAAGCTGTATGATTCGGCAGTTTTAATTGACGCGAAAGGCCGAATTCTTCTTAAACACCGTAAGATAAACATATTAACGGAACTGATGGAACCGCCGTACAGGCCGGGCGAAGAGGTGAATGCGGTGGAGACTAAATTCGGCAAAACCGGCCTGCTGATATGTGCGGATACGCATAAAGATAAAATTTTGAAGCGGATGGCGGCCCTGAAACCGGACCTGCTGCTGGTTCCGTACGGATATGCAGAGCGGGAAAATAACTGGCCTGAACATGGTAAGCAGCTCGAGAAAGTGGTCAATAATGCGGCACGGAAAATTGGAGCACCCGTGATTGGGACCAACCTTGTAGGCGAAATAACAAAAGGGGCGTGGAAGGGTCGAATATTCGGCGGACACAGCGTTGCGGCCGATAAAAACGGCAAAACCCTTGCAAATGCCACAGACCGGGACCGAGATATAAAGATTGTTTCCATCAGAACAGGGCGATAATCACGTAATTGTCGATTAAAAGCAGTTTATTCTACGGTGTAAATACAAATCTTGCCGATGCTCCCTTTGGAAATGCTGCTGGTGAAGAATATCTTCAAAAAAGAAGATTTCTAATGGGATTGACAAAGCAGCCCCGATAGTGTTATAATACTTCGATAGATTAAAAAGGAGACTAATATGACTGGATATATCCAATATCTTGGATTTTGGACGCCGGGTCCGCTTGAGCTTGCAATTATTGCTATTGTCGCTCTGCTGATATTCGGCAGACGGCTCCCGGAAATCGCCCGCAATGTCGGCAAGAGTATGACCGAATTCAAAAAGGGCATAAACGAAGCCAAAGAGACCAAAGACGAAATCGTACAGGACGTCCGCAAGGTCAGTGACGACATAGTGGAGGAGGCCAAGGACGCAGCCGGGCTTAACGAAGACGATACGATGGGCGCAGATTAAAATTCCGGGACAGTCATAAAAGACGTTGGCAGTCCCGAATTTTATCAATTTTGATATGGGCGAGAGCAATAAGAAAGACAAGCTTTTTGACTCCACAATGAGCCTGGGGGACCACCTCGAAGAATTGCGAATGCGGATGATACGCGCGCTTCTTGGGCTGGGTATATGTGCTATCATCTGCCTGGCTTTCGGCCGTGCCATAATAAGGTTTATGCAAGGACCTTATGATGATGCAACCGCCAAGCTTCTGTTCAATATTGACCTGGAGTTCCAGGTTGATTTAGACAAAGGCACGATGACGGAAGGCCTGCGGCAGAAATTCAGGGACAACGGGGTGGTATTGTCTGCCGATGTCAAGGTTAAACAGAAAGGGTATCTGTTCAGCGGCAGGAGATGGCTCGTCGACGACGGTGAAGACAGCAGTTATTGTGTCAAGAAAGAGAAAGTTAAGGTCAAGAAAGAGGAGGATGAGGTCAAGAAAGAGGAGGACCAGCTCAACATTTATAAACTAAAGCCTCTGCAGGTAATTGCGGTAGCGGCGGGGTTTATCAGCTATATAAAGATTGCTTTACTTGCGGGCCTGTTACTCTCATCTCCGTGGGTTTTCTATCAGTTGTGGATGTTTGTTGCGGCGGGGCTCTATCCGCACGAGAAACGGTATGTTAACATCGCGGCGCCTTTTTCGGCGGCATTATTCGTTATCGGAGCACTTTTTTTTCTTATTGTCGTCGCGCCTCTGACCCTGAAATTCTTAGTGGCATTTAATCGAAAAATTCTTGACGTAAATTCGCAATTTACTTTTCAGCACTACATTTCCTTTGTCAGTCAGCTTATGTTAGTTTTCGGGCTGGCTTTTCAAACGCCGACGGCCATTTTCTTTTTGAACAGGACGGGCCTGGTTTCAATCGCGGCACTGAACAAATCGAGGAAATTTGTCGTGCTGGTTATTTTTATAGTAGCGGCTATGGCCACTCCGCCTGACGTAATCTCCCAGATAACGCTGGCGATACCGCTGTATTTGCTGTTTGAATTAGGGATACTGCTGAGTTACATAGCAAGTCGGAGGAGAAAATCACAAAACGGGAAGTGACAAGTCCGGCATCCCGAATTTGCTCAGTTCCGACTACATAATTGTGACGGAACTAATCGAGGACAATCTGGTCCTGATATTGGGGGACGGAGACCTTCCAGCCGGTTTGCTTTCTGACGTAGTTGCCAAAACTGTGTGCGCTTTCGGTCTCACCGTGTACGACGAACACGCCCCTTGGAGGGGCATCCAGCTCCTTTAGCCAATCGAGCAGCTCGTTTCTGTCGGCGTGTGCGGAAAAGCCGTGTATCCGGACTATTCTTGCCTTAATGGCGCGTTTCTCACCAAGTATCCGGACTTTTTTGATGCCATTGACAATCGACCTGCCGAGTGTTCCGACTGCCTGATAGCCGACGAACATTATCGTGTTGTTCGCACGCGAGATGTTGTTGACGAGGTGAAACTTGACTCTGCCGCCGGTGCACATTCCGGAGCCGGCTATGACCATAACGGTCCCTTTTATACCGTTGATTGCCTTTGATTCGTTAGCGGTGCCTGCCATTTGCAGTCCCGGCAGGTCAAAAGGTGACTTATGTCGTTTGATAAATTCGGTCATCTCTTTATCAAACAATTCCGGGTGATGCTGAAAGACCTTCGTAATCCTTGAGGCCATTGGGCTGTCTAAAAAAACCTTCAATTCCGGAATCTGATTTTTCAGCCGCAGCTCGTTTATGTAATATAAGACCTCCTGTGAGCGTTCGAGTGCGAAGCTCGGGACGATAATGTTGCCGCCGGCTTTTATGGTCGAGTTTATCACTTCACCGATGGATTTTTCTACATCCGCTACTTCCTCATGTACTCTATCGCCGTATGTGGACTCAATCAGAACATAATCTGCATAGTCGAAAACAGTTGGGTCGCACACGATGGGCCTGTCGGGGCGGCCAATGTCACCGGAGAACAAGATGAGCCTCTCCTGCCCATCCTGGCGTACCTTTACCCTTATTATCGAAGAGCCGAGGACGTGGCCGGCGTCGTAGAAAGTGGCTTCCACGCCGTCGCCGAGATTTACCGATTCTCTGTATTCAACATGGGAAAAAAGTGGAAAGCAGGCCTGGGCATCTTCGGTCGTATAAAGCGGGACGTCCGGATAAGGGCCTTTGCGACCTTGCCGTTCGTGTCTTTTGCGTTTGTGCTCGGCGTCCTCTTCCTGTATTTTAGCTGAATCCAACAATATAATCTTGGCAATTTCAGCAGTGGCGGCAGTACAGTAAATCTTTCCGCGGAATCCTTCCTTAATGAGCTTCGGCAATAAACCACAATGGTCGAGATGGGCGTGGGTTAGAAGGACGGCATCTATATTTTTTGGTTTTATAGGGAAGGGGTCCCAGTTTCTTTGGCGGAACTGGCGTTCCTGATAGAGTCCGCAATCTATCAGAACCTGTGTGCCATTGGCTTCGAGGAAGTGCCGAGAACCTGTAACATTCTGAGCGGCGCCGAGAAACTTTAATTTTATCTGCATACTTGCCCCGTTAGAAATATTCCTTTTTGTACCTATGTTCTTATTATCCCCGCCGGACTTTCTAACGGGGTAAACAGCGATTTTGACATACGGATTCTACGGCCTTGTCGGGGCGGTGTCAAGCAGCAAGAGCGTCGCGCACATATTATGCGTGAGCGCTTCGGCTACAAGGGACTGCCACCCATTTTTGTTTTTTAAAATAGGTGGCTGTACCAGAAAAATTAAATAGGTGGCTGTACCAGGTCGAAAAATTCCTCATTTTAACGGCCAGCCCGGCGGGCAGTAGCACAGCCAGTAGTCAACAAACACCTTCAAATCGAGCATGTTGATGATATTCTCCTCATCCTTGTACAGGTCAGCGGGCAAATCACCTCCGGTTACAAGCCACAATTCGGCGAATCTTGCGAAGCTCTCGAAATCGACGAAGCATAACGGCCCGCCCGGCCAGAAGCCGCCGAGCAGCTCATATTGACCACCGCTGCTCCAGGCCGCATCCGGCTGACCTATCGTGCCGGTGAGTGTATATGGCCCACCGCTGCTTCGCCCGCCCCCGCCGTCAATCGTGCTCCAGGTGGTACTATAATCAGCGTATCCTGTTGCAGCTATCGAAAGTAGAACAAATAATGAAATCCACCTGGTTCTCATTCTATTTTTCCTTTCTGTGCGATACTCATCTGAGCAACAATCGCTTCCAGTTTTGCCAGCCTTGTTTCCAACGCTATATTTTGTTTGTGAAGCTGGTCAATATAAATATGTGCCTTCTCCAGTTCTTCAACAATTCCCCTGCGGTGTGCTCCGACTTCAACGATTTCCCGGCCATTCTCGTCGGTCATTGCTTTTGGAATCGCAGGAAGGTGCTTGTTCTGCCACATAAATTCTGAATGTTTATCAATAGATTCCAGCTCATATCCCGGCTTGAAGACATAATCAGCATGTAACACCACGCCTCTCTGCCAGATTGGACCCCTGACATCCAACGTGCCGTTTATCTTTACAAGATCACTGGCAAAGTCACCGTAAATAAGAGGAGATGCTGTAATGGTATTGGCAATATACAGTTTGTTTGAACCGGCTTCATTTGCACCGGCGCTGTTACCAACAAAAACATTGCCGGAACCTGTGCTATAATTGCCCGCATATTGTCCCAAATAGGTATTTTTACTTCCTGTCGTGTTGTGGTTTCCTGCAAAATCTCCTATGAAAGTGTTATAGAAACCGGTGGTATTCGAAGGACCAGCACCCCTGCCTATGAAAGTGTTCTGGAAGCCTGTGGTGTTGTCGGAGCCGGTCAAATTTCCAACGAATGTGTTATTGTTACCGGCAGTGTTCTCATCGCCTGCTTGTGCTCCCAGAAAGGTGTTTCCCCCTCCCATGTCATTGTCTCTTCCCGCACTGTTTCCGAGGAAGGTGTTGGCGCCGCCGGTCGTATTCAACTGACCGGCAAAGGCACCAATAAACGTGTTTCTAGTACCGGTAGTGTTTTGGGAACCGGATTCCATTCCTACGAACGCGTTTTCGAAGCCCGTGGTGGTGTCGCAGCCTGCATTGTACCCTAGGAAAGTGTTACTTCCGCCTGTACTGTTAGATTGGCCTGCATGCTGTCCTACGAATGTGTTGTGCCTGCCTGTTTTATTGGCTCCGGCCCCGGGACCGACTGATAGGCTACCTGTACCGTAAACAGACAGCCCGTTTTGACCGCCAATCTCGTATGAAGCGGTGGTGTTGATGCTGCCTGTGACGTCAAGCTTGGTCGTTGGCGTGGTTGTCCCAATCCCGACATTGCCGGATGGGATTGAATACATATCATTCCCAGAGATGAGCCAGTCGCTATCGCCACCAATAGAGGGCGTCTGCCAGGTTGCAAGGCCGCCGGCATCTGACGTCAGGACCTTACCTGCTGCGGGCGAGCCGCCGGTAACTTTGACCTTGCCATTTACTTCTAATCTTGCACCTGGACTTGCCGTGCCGATACCGACATCGCCGTTTGAATTCATTCGAAGCTTTTCAATATTATTAACATTGAATGTAATAGCATTTGCACCGCCAAAGACGTTGAGCCTCATACTGCCGGAACCTGTTGGTTCGGCCTGAATATCTACATTGCTGGTTGTGCTTTCTGTGGATAATTTTAATGCCTGGTTGGTAGGTGCTTTAACTTCTAATTTATAGTTTGGAGTCTCCGTGCCGATGCCGACGCTGTCACTGGCATAGACCCTTCCTTCAAAGTAACCTGCGTAGCCGGCAGCACTTTCCGTCCTGCCTCGGACGCCGTAGTTTGTACCCCCACCGGCGGTTGCCCAACCGAAGATGCCTGTACCGGTGCTATTGGTTTTGCCTTCCAGTGCAGCATTACTATTGCCCATGCTGGCAATCTGGAATAATCCGGCAACGCCGGTTCCGGTTGTGAAACCTTTAACCGCCGTCCCGCTATCACTCCATCCAAATACACCATAACCACCCGTGTTGTTATTGGTGCCAAAGACGCCACTACTTCCCGCAGCAAAAGATTCTCCCTGCACTCCGTAGCCGTTTTGACCAGTTTCTTTTATTGCACTGCCTACACCGTTATTGGTAATTGAAACAACCGGGCCGCCACTGCCGGCAGCACTGTCGGCGTAAGGCAAAGTCAAGCCTGCGCTACTTAACGCATACGGTGTTGGCGTCAGCTCCTGCCGTGGACTCAGAGTAGTATATACATTTGGGTCGTTCAGCTCGCCCGGCCGCACGCCAATCTCCAGCCAGACTGCATTGCCGTCGAACACATCGCTGCCGAAGTCCAGTTCCACCGTAAAGTAGCCGTCGATGACATCAAGGTCGTTCACATCAATCGTGCTTCCCAATTGCCCTCCGGCAAATGGGGCGTCATAAAGTTCGAATTCAAAGTCATACTCCCCATCTGCCGCCGTGCTGCTGTCTATCAGACGTCCCTGGTATGTAAACGCCGTGCCCATTTCATCGGGCACAATCCTGATGTGTACTGAATCCAGTACTTTCAAAGACTTACCGTCTTTAAGTACCAGGTCGGTTTCTCCAGGCTCTTGCGCCTGATACTCGAAGATGAAATGAGTACCTGGACTCGGCGGCGTAATAGAACCACTTGCGGTAACCTCGTACCCGTAAAAGTCATGCCTAATAATTGGAGTTACACGTGCACTGTCGCCAGCCTCCTTGGTGGTTTTGTAATGCAGGAAACTGCCCAGAACCACGGCATTTTCAAAGCCGATAACATCAGTGTAAACCCCGCTGTCATCCGATGCCACCTCAAAGGAACACGACTGGCCCACCTCAAGGATAATTGAATCCAGCGGTTGCTCACTCACTATCAGATATTGACGACCGCTTGCCATCGGGGCCAAAGCCAAAACCAAAATTACTAACATTTTTGTAGTTTTCACTGTTCCAACCTTTCAAAAAAATTGCTGAATTTGATGGTGCACACTGTGTGCAACGATATCTTTTTGCGAAATTTCACAGAGATGAGTAAATATGGTTAAATCCTCATTATCATCCATCGTCTCCTGTAAAGCTACTTAAAAAGATTAATTATACACATTTTGCCCCTCAGAGTCAAGGAATTTATGAGAAATCCTGGATTCGAAGTTCCGTGTTCGAGCCGAAATTCGCATCTTGTGAATCGTATCTTATTCGAGTGAGTTCCTTGGGCCGGATTCGAGATTCGATGTTTGGGGTCCGGCTGCACAGAGGATTACAGCTATTATCAGAATTGAATGATGAGCATCGGAAAGGCAGGCAGTTAAAAGTTCGAGCGTGAAAAGCAACTGGGCGATACAGGACTTGAACCTGTGACTTCCTGCGTGTAAAGCAGGCGCTCTATCCAACTGAGCTAATCGCCCCGAGCTCTGATTTATAAATACATATTTTTAGCCCTTGCGTCAATATTTTTGATGTTTTATTATTAGCAGGGTAAGAATTTTGTTCATCCGGTCAGAAAAAAGATTCGCAATTTGAGGTGTTCTTATGACAGTACTTGAAGCCATAGGCAGGCGATATTCCTGCCGGGCGTACCAGGACAAGCCCATAGAGCAGGACAAGCTCGACAGCGTTTTTGAGGCGGCCCGGCTGGCGCCATCAGCCAAGAATACACAGGATTGGCGCTTTGTGGTGGTAACCGATAAAGAAACCAAGCGTCGGGTTGCTGAGACTACCAACCGGCCGGAGGTCTTTGAGAAAGCCGGTGCTATCATAGCAGCGTGCAGCAATAGCGATGAGGTTATGCGGTGCGGCCAGGCAATCGGGCCTATTGATGTTGCTATCGCACTTGAACATATCGCGCTGCAGGCAGCGGAGTTAGGATTGGCAACATGCTGGATCGGCTCGTTCTTTACAGATAAGGCAAGAGAAATACTGGATATTCCAGCGGATGTTGCAATCATTGAGCTGATGGCGATTGGCTATCCAGCCGATAGCAAAAAAGAGCCGAAACGTGAGCCGATGGAGAAAATCGTTTGTTATGAGAAGTGGAAGTTCTAAGTTTACGCTCAAGGTCAGTTAAGAGTATTTTGAATTCGTCAGGTTGTCGTATATAATATCTTTTGTGAGTGTAGGTTGGGGACGTAGTGTAACGGGAGCACACCGCGGTCGCATCGCGGAAATGAGGGTTCGATTCCCTTCGTCTCCATTTGGTTTCTGACATTTCAAAACGGCTGCTTAAAATTTGGCGGATTTGCAGAAGTGAGAATGTGTAGAAGCTCGTATCGACAAAGAAGACCCAAGGCGCAAGACTCAAGACGAAAGCACGGAGGACAGAAGACAGACGACGGAAGACAGAAGGTGTCTTTCCCAGCTTCGCGGAATAAATTTGACGGTGGCGGTGGTTTTGGTTATTTTATGGGCTGAAAATTATGAACTTTTTTGGAGGTATTTATTATGATTATGCAGTTAGTGTATAGGTTCCCGTTCTGGCCGATGGCGCCGATTTTCGGAGCCGGGGTGCTGGCGGCAATGTTAGCGATCGCGGGGGTTGTCTTTTCGATTGTTATGCTTGTCGACTGTTTGAAACGGCCGGCGTCGAAGTTTTATTACCCGCTTACAAAGGGAGCTGAGTATGACCGGCTGATATGGGCTGGTGCGATTTTGCTTTCGCTTGGGTTTTATTTCATAGGGGCGATAGTATATTTCGTTGTTGTAAAGAGAGCTAAGGCGGATGATAGCGAGAAGGGTCAATCAACAACTACGAGTGCAGGCCCGCCGGTTCCGAAGCCGGAAGGCGAAAGTCAAAAAGATAGTGAATAGCCAACGACGGACGACAGAAGACAGACGCCAGAAGACGGAATTGAACAAATTTGGAGGGTAATTATTTTTGGGTGTTGAGATGTCCGAAGATTTTTTTCTTGTAGTTTTGGTGTACCCTGACAGCGGTTGCAATCAGGCCCGATAGACCCTGGGCGATGATGGCGGAGAGGGCGGGAGTGAGCCCCAATTTCTGGAGGATATATTGACAGGGAATTCTAAAGGCGTACATAGCGAAGATGCCGCGTATGTTCGCTGTGAAAATCGATTTCATGTCACGGGGGAAATTGCGCTCCCTTCTGCGATATTGCCAGATATGTAGTAAAGCATATATACCCGAAGTTCCTGCGAGAAAGCCCAGAGTCCCTCCAAGTGCAGAGACGACACTGATCGCTGCGTCAGAATCCGTGAGCTTGTCCATCAAGACGGCGGCAGCTACGGATAAAACAAGAGCGAGCAAAGAGGCTATGATTTCAGAAGAATAATACTTTGTATTTGTTCTCGAAAATATTTTTCTAATAAGTTCTGTCACTATCGTATCTTCCCATCAATCGTGATGAAAATATGCCTATTTTCATAGACTACAGTCTTTACGAGGAATCATCAAGAAATTGATTGATTTATGAGGGAAGTTGGAAGATAAATTGTTAAGAAGTGAGAATAAAAGGGTATATTGCTCTGCTGCTCCTTCGACCGCGCTCAGGACAAATTTTAGATTGACGGGAATTGCGGTTTTGGTTACTATAGTTTGTGGTTTTGAATTGAGCTGTTTCGGCTATTCTCTGGAAAAGGTTTTGAGTTGGGGACGTGACGTTGGATGCAGGAATGTATGAGCTTGTGGAGGATATTTTACGTGGTGTGAGCTTTATCGCTGTCGGCGGGGCCGTGGCGATAATATTTTTCTTTATCTTCGCGCCAAGTATCCTCGGCTCAAAAACCGTACATAAACGACTTGAGAACATGGGCAAGCAAATCGAAGAGATGAAAGAGCAGTTGAGGCAAATAGCGCAACATCTGGAAAAGAAGGACCGCAAAAAGGGACCGTAAGTGCCGGTTGGCAGTTGGCAGGATATGGAGTCCATGCCAGGCATTTCATGTTATAAAGTCCGGCTCGTAGTTACTTGACTGAATCGTCGGGTGGTAATCCGAGCTTTTCATATAATTTCCGCCTTCCGGCTTTGTCGCCATCAAGGATTGCTCTTGAGTATTCGGCGACTTCTTTGGCCTTTGCACGTGGGACCACGATGACGCCGTCCCCATCGGCGACGATGACATCGCCCGGCTCAACCAGGACGCCGCCACATACGATAGGGCGGTTGACGGATTCGATTTCATTTCTGCCCGGCCGAATACCACGGCCGACTTTCCTGAAGTAAAGGGGGACTTTTTCGGCGGCGACCTCATCGGTATCGCGGGCAGTGGCATTGGTAACAACGCCGACACATCCTTTCAGGTGCCAGCCCATTATGTTGTTCGAGCCGATGGAACCGACGTCGCTTTCGGGGGCATCGTCGAAGACAATGGTTGTACCCTTGCGAATGAGTGGAACAAACGGCTCACTTGAGAGCTTGCTGTACCACTGGCCAACCCAGCGTGCAAATGCATCAGTCTCCATAGGCGGTGCCGGGGGCTTGTTCGTGGGGACGTAGCGCACGGTAACAGCGATGCCGATAAAGCGATGCTTGAAATGTTTGGTGTCTTTCCAGGCGGCGTGGATTTCCGGGGACATCAGGCCTGTATTTGTCAGGCCGACTTTGTCCATACCGTCGGATACATCGGCGACTCGCAGGCCGGCGAAAAGCTTCAGGATTTGCTCGTCGTCTTCAGAGCTGTAGACCTTTGTTGGAATGAAGTTTTTGCCGCTCCTTAATTCTTCAATATTAGGCTTGGACTCTTGCTGGGCTGCTGAAGTGAACAGGGAACAGCTCATCAGTCCGATTGAAGCTATTAGAATTGCAGTTACTGTTGTTTTTGTGTTTCCGGTTTGCATTTTTTGTCTCCTGAATTGTTAATGCCATAATTTACAATTTACGCTGTTATACAGGTTCGTTAATACTATAAGGTTTTTTTGCTTTTGTTCAAGATAAAAAAGAAGGGTGATTTACAAGCTGCAATTTACGGTTTAGAATTGTTTGATTGAGATTCCTGGCCTTCTTGGAACAGAAAAGAAAGTATCTTCGGTCGGTAGTTGGTAGGTGATTAATGATGATTGAAATCACGGATGACATAGCTATTTGCGCCGATGAGTTTGTATTCAAGGCGTCCCGAAGCGGCGGGCCGGGGGGGCAGAATGTGAACAAGGTCAATACGCGGGTAACGCTGTTTTTTGACGTGGCAGGCTGCGAGGTTCTTTCCGATATACAAAAGCAGCGAATACTCAGGCGTCTCGCAACGCGGGCCGATAAAAATGGCGTCGTAAGAGTTGTTTCGCAAAAATATCGCACCCAGAAGGCAAATCGCAGGGCCTCCGTGGAGCGATTGCAGGAGTTATTGAGGGAGGCGCTGAAGACTAAACCTGTACGGAAAAAAACAAAAGTGCCGGAGCGGGCGCACCGGCGGCGATTGGAGGAAAAAAAGCGGCGGAGTATGTTAAAGAGACAAAGGGCGGAGAAGGACTTTGAGTTTTAGGTTGTTGGCTTTTGCTCAAGTAGCGGTTTGGGCGGATTAGAACGTGACTGGGGAGGAGGGGGGATTGGGATAAAGTATTATAATTATCTTCGCCTCCGAGTGGTTCTTTTTAGTTTGTCATAAGCGGCCTCGATGGAATTCAGCTCAATCTTGAAAGGCCAGGTGGAAAGATGTAAATCAGGGTACTTCCTGGCCAGTCTTATCAAGGTTTGTAAATCAGCTCTTTCGCTTCGCAGGATTTTGAGTATCTTGGCAGTAGGTTGCTCGTATTCGAGCTGCTGTTTTTTGAGGTCAAGAGATTTTCTTATTCTTGCTGCTTGTCCCTTTGCCCTTTTCAATTCCAATCGGGCATTTTGCAAATCTTTGTTTATTACAATTTGGGCGTTGTCGGCCTGCAAATGCCGGAGAAGGTCTCGCCTGGAATTGAAAACTTTGTCGGCAATTCCACATTTGACAGCGTCCTGTGCGGTTAGGGTCAGGAGTGTGCCTTTTTTGCTCCAGACGTGGACGAGGTCCTGTCGGGGATTTTTGTTGGCCGGGTCAATAAAGAGTCTTCTGTTGGCTTCTGATACCTCTATGACTTCTATGTCCCTATCAGCCATTGCCATCGCGAGGATTCCGGGTCGGCCATGCTGCTCAGCCATTGACGCCAGATGGGCACGCCAGGATGAGATGAGCTTCTCGCCGAGTTCTTCGCCGAAGATTTTTTTGACTTCTTTCGGGCCGCTACCGGACCTGGCTACGAGCGAGGCTGCGCCTATGACGGAGTTATCGGCCATATAAATCTTATCGCAGGCAATGGCTATAACGGCGCCGCCTGATATAGCGCCTCTGTGTTTGCCGCCCCTGACAAAAGCCACGACCCGGCAGTAGTCGGTGTTCGTAATCGCGCCGCCAATCCGCTGAACCAGGTCGAGCTGTCCACCCGGCGTGCTTATCTCGAACACAATAAACAAAGGGCCTTCGTCTGCGGCCTTGATTATCGCCTGAACCAGTGACTGAGTTTCAATCTCCAGTTCTATATGGTCATCGAGTGTAAGAATGATTACCTTGTTGTTCCTGCCCAGGTGGTCGGGCGTAATCTGCCACTGGGCCAGATTGAGTCTGAGCCTGCCTTTTTCCTGGGTGTGGACGATGGTCTCACTGCCTTTGGTCTGGCTGGTTGCGTAACCGTGCAGGATTTCTTGTGTCTTGCGGTTTATAAATGTGTCGGCCAGGCAGGGTATAATAATGACGAGAATAAGCAGAGAAACTGTAAAAATCACTATATGTGGCTTTTTCATATAACGTAGTTCCAATCTTCCCTTTATTTTATTATACCACATTTGCCTCGAAAATGGAATATCAAGTTTGAAAAAGCTCCTGATTTGTGGTAAAAAACGTTCGAGTTCGCGTGGACCTGTCTTTAAGGTATTTGTATGTCAGTTCAATTTATTCTTGGCAGAAGCGGCACGGGCAAGACGAGCTTTTGTATAAAAGCGATTGTCAATGCCTTGCTTAAAGCCGCCGGCGCGCAGCCGTTGATTCTGTTAGTTCCGGAGCAGGCGACCTATCAGGCTGAGCGTGCCATCCTGGCCGACAAGAGGATAGCCGGCTACAACAGGCTTCAGGTGCTTTCGTTTGACCGTCTGCAGTTTTTGTTGTCAGGTAAAAATACAGCGAGGCCGGCCCTTTC
Source organism: Planctomycetota bacterium (assembly GCA_013349615.1). Taxonomy (GTDB): domain Bacteria; phylum Planctomycetota; class Phycisphaerae; order Sedimentisphaerales; family Anaerobacaceae; genus CS2-K091. Next base: position 43,797 of record DUZJ01000004.1, read on the forward strand.
GCGCATCGGCAGACAAATGATGGTCCACCGGATTTTGCGGGATAATAAAAGTAAATTGAAGGTCTTCGGCTCGTCGGCGACCTTGCCCGGCTTGGGTCGGCAGACGGCACAGACTATTGCCGAGCTGCACCAGTATGCAAAGACGCCCGACGATATTGACGAGTTGCTGAGCGAATTAAAGAAGGACGAACGCAACAATTTAGCTGCATTGAAATTTGCCGATATCGGCCTGATTCTAAGAGAATATCTGGAGTTTATCGAGGGTAAGTTTATTGATCCTGATATTCAGTTGGCTCGTTCGTGCAAGGCGGTGGGGACAGCGGCTTTTGTTAAGGGCGCAAAATTATGGGTTGATGGTTTTGCCGGTTTTACAACGGCCGAAATTGCAATCTTAACTGAGCTGCTGAAGGCGGTCACAGATGCACAAATTGCACTTTGTCTGGACCCATCGAATATAGATTTGGCGAATCCCGATGCCGGCGGACTTGACCCGGTTGGCATATTCGGCCCGACTGAACGAACGTATGCTGAGCTTGTCGAAACAATAAAAAAATGCAAACTTCGATTGGACGAGCCGATAATTCTTGATGAGGCGGTCAGATTCTCTTCGTGTCGGCCGCTCGCTCATATCGAGCGAAATATGTTCGTGCTGGAACCGGCCAGGATACCCGCGTCGGATAATATTCGCGTCATATCGGCGCCAAATGCCCGGGCTGAAATCCGGTTTGTTGCAAGGCAGATACTCCGATTGGTCAAGGAAACCGATTTCCGATACCGTGACATTGCGGTTATTGCATCAGATATCGACCGCTATGAACACTATATACGGGCGTATTTTGATGACTATGGCGTGCCGTTTTTTATTGATAAGCGAAAATCATTGAACCAGCATCCGATGGTTCAGCTTATCAGCTCGGTGCTGCAGGTTGTGACGGGCGGCTTTTCTAACAGTGATATTTTCACATATCTTAAAACGGACCTTGTGCCAATAGAGCGAAGTGATATAGACGTACTGGAAAATTACTGTCTTGCGTATGGAGTAAATGCCGGCGACTGGCAAAGCGGGCAAGTGTGGCATTTTGCCGGTGACGGTAATTATGACGAGCAGCGGATAAACGAAATCCGGCAAAAGGCCATTGGGCCGTTGCTTGAGCTTCGAGACAGGCTCCGTCCGGGTGGCAATGCGGTAAATAAGATGAGCGCAGATGAGTTTGTGCGGGCTGTTTCTGATTTTCTCAGGGTACTGAAGGTCAGGCAAACAATCAGGGATTGGATTAAAGAAGCTGAGAAAAGCAAAGATGAAACAGGTGCCAATGTTCATCGGCAGCTTTACGGTAAGCTCGTGGATATATTTGACGAGCTTGTCGAGGTCTTTGCCGGACGCCGGATGAGCTGTGAGGATTATGTTGCGATTCTGGATTCTGCGTTTTCGCAGTTGACGTTAGCTTTCATTCCGCCGACACTGGACCAGGTCCTTGTGGGCTCTATTGAGCGCAGCCGACACCCGGATTTGAAAGCGGTTTTTCTAATAGGCGCGACGCAAAGACAGTTTCCCGTGCCGGTACGTTCGGACAGCATATTGACCGATGATGACCGCAGGGCAGCCGACGAGGCCAAATTTACGCTGGCGGCAACAGAAACTCAGAAGCTTGCCGAGCGCCAATACCTGGCTTACATCGCATTTACACGTCCATCAGAATTTCTGTGTGTTACATACCCTGTTACTGATGATAGCGGCGGTGCCGTGCCTCGCTCCCAATTTATAGACAATCTTGAATCGTTGTTTGAAAATCTGAAAGAAGAGTCAATTGCGGCCGAACAGATTGCGATTGAAGAGGTTCACAATAAGAGCGAACTGGCCGATTTGCTTTGCAGCTCGCTTGGCAAAGATAGGGCTCGATACTCGCTTGAAGTTTCTAACGAGCAGTTTAGTGGATTATTGGATGATATGTGCGCCGATGAGGAACTTGCTGAGGCAGGTGCGAATGTGCTGTCAGCGGTAAATTATGAGAATCGTGCGGAGCTGGATAAAGAGGTAGTTGAGAAGCTCTTTGGTGAGCGGATAGGCAGCTCTGCAACAAGACTGGGCACTTTTGCTGCGTGTCCGTATCAGTATTTCGCCCGCTATGTGCTGAAATTGAAAGAGCGAGACGAGTTTAAACTTGAGCCGCTGGACTTGGGCAATTTTTATCATCGAGTTCTGGATGCACTGCTGAAGAAACTTGGCGAAGAAAAAAAAGATTTTGCGACGGTTGAGAACGAGGAGTTATTGGGGCTTCTGAGCGAACAGATAACGAGAATTATTCAGACGGACTCGTTTATATCCAACTTTGCTCGTCGCAGTGGTCATAACCTGTTTATCATCAATTCCGCCGCTGAGGTTCTCGAGGATTGCGTTCGTGCTATAGGGCAAATGGTACGTGCAGGCAGCTTCAGACCTGCGCTGTCCGAAGTTTCGTTCGGCCAGGTACGGCAAGCAAAGGATACGCTTGACGAATATGAGCTTTCGCTTGCAGGTGGTCGCCTGTTGTCTTTGAACGGCAAGGTTGACCGAATTGATATTGCGGAACTGGACGGCAAAAAATTTGCGGCCGTTTTCGACTATAAGCGTCGAGGCGCATCCTTTAGCTGGTCAAAGTTTTACTATGGTCTGGATATGCAGCTTCCGATTTATATGCTCGCCGTCAAGAATGCAGACAAGCCGAAGGTAGAAAGTGTTGTTGGTGCGTTTTATATGCCGGTGGAAACGGGAATTGAACAGGCTGCTCTCGATGAATTATCAGCCAAAGCGGGAAAATTTGATTATAAGGCAAAGGGAATATTGAATGGTGAATTTTTCCAGCAGCTTGACTCTTCTGCCACTTCCGGCTGGGACAAATTTTATAATTTCCGTATCAGCTCAAAAGATGGTCAGTATGGCGACTACGGCAGAAGTGGAGCATTGAAGCCGGGTGATTTCGAGAAAGTTCTTGAGTTTACCGAGAAAAAAATAGTTGAGATGGCAAAAGAGATTCTCGCAGGCAGGATTGATATCAGGCCGTATAGACTTGGCACGGTGTCCCCGTGCAGCTACTGCAAATACAAGCCGGTTTGCCGATTCGATTGGCAGGTAAATGATTATAACGTCCTGGCGCCGCTTAAAAAGGTGCAGGTTCTCGAAGAGATGAAGAAGGCTGATGGCCGATAAGAAGATAAAATGGACTAAGCAGCAGAAACGGGCGATTACCGCACGGGGAAGTGACGTTCTGGTGACCGCCTCAGCGGGGACCGGAAAGACGGCGGTATTGTCCGGTCGCTGCGTCGATATCGTACGTGACAAAACCCTATGTCCTGACGTTTTCAGTATGCTTGTGTTGACCTTTACGGAGATGGCCGCCGAGCAAATGCGATGGCGGATTGCCGAGCAGCTTCGGGCTGCGTTCCTGGAAAGCAGGGACACTCATCTTCGCCGCCAGCTTATATTGCTGCAAGGTGCTGATGTCAGTACGATACATTCGTTTTGCAAACGGCTTATCACTGAGTATTTCTACAAGCTCACCCTTGACCCGACTTTTAGGGTAATCGACGCCGACGAAGCGAGATTACTCAAGGCAGAGGTGTTGGAAAAGACAATCGACTGGGCGTGGGAGCAGAGCAACTTAATACCGGCCCTTCAGCAGCTTTTGTCGCGGCGCGACCTTCGCACAAATGATGGTTTTCTCACAAGGGTAATCGAGTTGAGCAATTTTCTGGATGGTGTTGTTTCACGAGAAAACTGGTACGAGCGAGCGACACGGCTTGCAGAGGCGGCCAATCCATTCACGACCGAGCTGGGTGAGAAACAAAAGCAGATTATTGGTGAGAAATTTCAATACATTCTTAATCAGCTTCGGTATGCCGGGAATTTATATCGGAATGAAAATCCTGATGGTGACTGGGGCCCAGAGTGTGAAGATACTTTTATAAAGCCCGTTCTACAATGTGTTGAGCTTTTGAAAGCAGGCGATTGGGACAGGTGCGCAGAGAAAATAAGAAACTTTGAAAAGCCCACGGTAAGAAAGCCCAAAGGACCGGCGGCAGCGACTGCTGAGCTTATACAAAAAACAGTAAAAAAGGCAGTAGATTCCTTTGAGAGACTTTCGGAGCTTGCGGTAGTGAATCCTGAGTATCTGGACAGGGTCGGCAGGGCGGCAAGCCTGCAGACGAAGGTGCTCATCGAGCTTGTTAAAAAATTCGACCGGTTATACAGTGACGCCAAACGAGCGGTGAGCTGCCTCGATTTTGCCGACCTCGAACATTATGCTCTAAAACTGCTGTCCGAACAGGATTCTTCAGAGGAAAAGCTGGCGCCATCCGAAACGGCCCTGGCGCTTCGGCGCAGGTTCAAATACATATTTGTCGATGAATATCAGGACATTAATCCCGTCCAGCAGGCGATACTCGATTTGCTTAGCTCCGGCGGAAATGTCTTTGTTGTCGGCGATGTCAAACAAAGTATTTACGCCTGGCGGGGGGCCGAACCGGAGATTTTTATCAGGCGTCTTGGCCCTGCATCGGTCGATTCAGCGAAAACACCAAACGGATTGCGGGTCGACCTGAATGCCAATTTCCGCTCGGCTAAAAGTATTCTCGATTTTGTCAACACAATATTTGGACGCATAATGACCACATCCTTTGCGAAGATTGATTACGATGACTCTGCAAAATTGACACCTGCAATTGAAGACGAAACCAAATCACAAGCGCCGGGTGACAGCAGACCGGTGGTTGAATTCCACATCCTCGATGAAATAGAGCCGGACAAGGATTCGGAAAAAGAGCAGAGCAGCCAAATAGCTGGCGGGGAAGAAATAAATATTATCAGTTCCCGGCAGCGTCAGGCGGCGATGATTGCCGAGCGTATCAGGCAAATGGTCGGGGCCGAAACCGGGAGCCCGGAATTTCAAATATATGATAAGCGGCGGCAGTGCCTGCGTGACGTTGAATATCGTGACATTGTGGTATTGATGCGCTCACTGGCCAAAAAGGCCAATGATTATGTGGAGGTGTTTCAGTTGGCCGGTGTGCCTGTGAGCTGTCAGGCTACGGCGGGCTATTTCGAAGCAACTGAAATTACCGATATGTTGAGTTTGCTCAAGGTCCTGGATAATCCTCAGCGCGATATAGAATTGGCTGCTGTGCTGCGGAGCCCGTTCTTCAGGATTAGTGATACTGAATTGGCGGCGCTCAAAATCCACACTGAAAAAGGTGAGAATAGCAGAAACTTTTATAGTTGTGTGGTTCAATACTGTAATAGTGAGCAGGATACGGAGCTGGTAAAGAAGCTCAAGGGGATACTAACTTTGATTGAGCAGTGGCGGACACTTGCCCGGCGGGGCAATTTAGCGGATTTGCTCTGGCATATCTATCGTCAAACCGGCTTTCTGTCATTTGTTTCCGCTTTGCCGAATGGCCGGACGCGAAGGGCCAATCTTCTTAAACTGCACGACAGGGCAATACAGTTTGAGGGTTTTGCCAGCAGTGCCGGAGGCGTTTCACTTACGCGCTTTGTTGAGTTTATCGAGAAGCTTCAGGAAGTGGGCCAGGATTGGGCGCCTGCTGAGCCGGAAGCCGCGGCCGGTAATGCCGTCCGCATCTTAAGCGTGCATAAGAGCAAAGGACTCGAATTCCCGGTCGTCTTTTTGGCTGAGCTGAGTAGTAAGTTTAATAAACAGGACGTTTACGCGGACTGCCTTGCCGACGATGATAATACGGTAGGGCTGCAAATAATCGACCGCGAGTCGAATAGCAGGCTGCGTTCGCTTGCATACCAGGTCATCGCCGAGCAGAAACTTTCGCAGTCCCTGGCCGAAGAGATGCGTATCCTTTACGTCGCAACCACGCGGGCAAGGCAGCGCCTTGTCCTGACCGCCTGCGGGAAGAAAAAGCATTGCCGCGATATTGTCCGCAGCGGATTTTATTTTGGCGCCGAGCCTATTGCCGATTGGCAGCTTCGCCGGTGCCGCAGTCCCCTTGAATGGATTCTCTATGGTCTTTCCGACCGGAGAAACTTACATAATGTTTTTGAAACCGGCTTGTCGGAACAGGCGATTGACGATGATTTATTCAGCCTGAAACTGTACAGCCAGGCCGAACTACAACGACTCTCCGAGTTTGTCGTCAGATTAACAGAAAACAGAAGACAGAAGACAGAAGACAGAAGTAGGGGCGGTTCGCGAACCGCCCTCGATCCTGCGGCCGGGGGCAAAAGACTTGCACAGCTAAAGAAGTCGTTTGCCTGGCGGTATGCATTCGGCGATGCGCCGGTACTTGCCGCCAAACAATCGGTAACGGAGTTGACACATCACAGTGATGAACACACAAGAATCGATTATTCAAGGGTGTTGGAACGTGAGCCAATCGCGGCTGCTGAAACTGGTTTGGCTGGACCTGTGGAAGGCCGACTAATCGGCACGGCTGCGCACCTTGTAATCGCCCACCTTGATTTGAGTAAGGTGATAAACAAAGGAGCAATCGAAAAGACGAAGGAAAAACTTTTGGCTGATGGAGCTATAACCGAAGCCGTCGCCGGGCATATCGACACAGATTCGATAATGGGTTTTTTTGAAAGCAAACTGGGCCGGATGGCCCTTGCTCGTGAGAATACTCTTTGGCGTGAATGGCCGTTCACCTTCGCTCTGCCTGTTGTGGCACGGGCTTCCAGCCCGTGGTCCACGGCCAGGCCTGTCCCGAGCGAAGTCGAGGGGATGGCCACGCCACTATCGACGAGCCCCGTTAGAAATCCTACAATGAGAACAGACAATATGATGGAAAAGGGAAAAATTTCTAACGGGGCGAGCGACGAAACTATTATCGTTCAGGGCATAATCGATATGTTGGTTCAAACACCAAAGGGCCTGCTTGTAATAGATTTCAAGACCGACCGGATAACTATCGACGAAGTTTCAGAGCGTGCCGAGCTTTATCGTCGGCAGTTGGAGCTTTACGGCAGGGCGGCAGGTGCTATCTTGAAGGAAAAACTCCTCGCCAAATGGCTGTATTTCCTGACACCGGCCACCGGGTTTGAGTTCAAATGATTTTTCATCATTTCGACCGAAGTCCCGAACCAATTAGGCGTAAGCCTAAGCTCAATTGGTGCGGGGCGAAGCGGAGAAATCTGCTCATACCATGTAAACGCTCCTACGTTTGTCATTCCCGCGCAGGCGGGAATCCACTAACCTTTCATACCGAGCGCACCTGTCCTGAGCGGAGTCGAAGGAGTGAAGGCTCTATCATTCGTCGCTCATGTATTGTTGAATTGTCATTCCCGCGGAAGCAGGAAACCAGATATTTAGCCCCCGATTCTTGAATCGGGGGTCTCGTTCATAAGCATCACACTTCACGAAATATGATTTTCTTCTTGCAAATCCCTCTTAAATAGTGTAAATTTACCATCAGCGAACGGTAAAGTCGGACATCCTGGATTTATACTTTTCAATAACGGCTTTGGATAAAAAGCGGTGGATTGAACTTTGCGAAACGATTAACGCCAAAGATAATGACACGCGTACGTCTTATAGAGATGAGCAACGTGCTTGGTATGACACTTTGAGAGATTTTCTCCCATCAGTAAAAGGCATTAAACCTACTATCAGACTATTTAGCAAAGATTTCGTGTGGTGTAGTTTGGATCCTAATAACCCGTTAGATGTTCAAAAATTTAAGAGGTATTTGAAAGGTTAGACTTATGAAATGGCAAATTAAAGTTAGAAAAGACCCTGCCCCGTTTTTAGCAAGGGTAATCATTACTGGCAAAAAATGGGACGCAAATCCAGAAGAAGCCAAAAAGCTCCTTATGCATATTTGTGAAAAGAGGCCGACGGACAAGAAAGTTAAATTCCTTATGACGTGTGGTGGCTTTATCCAATTTGATTGGCCAGAATCTGTAAGCGACGTAGGTAATAATAAATATCCAAACAAGAAGGCACTGGAGGAGTTGGTTGCGAAAGCTAAAGAATGTGCGATATTTATCCTGAGAGACGGTTTGGATAAGAAATTAAGAAAGTTCACTGATTACATAACATTAGGTATAGACTCATTTATGGCCGAGGATAATCTCAGTCGCCCACATATTGAATTTGTTCTTTTGGTCAATTTAGAAAACTATAAAATCTATTGGACAGGTAAATCATATCCAACATCTAACCAGCAAAAGGGATTAATCCGAATACCTGACTTAGAGACTCATTTTTTAAACTTAAAAGATTCTGGGAAAATTATGATTCTGGGGTGCCATGACCTTAAAATGTTTGATCCAAGGCACTACAAAAGAGAAAACTTGTGTGATTGGCGTAAAAATACAATCAAAAAATTTCACGAAAGGGCTAAGAAGGAACGACCAAGTATAGTGCTGCATCATCCCCATGAAACAGATTGCGTAGAAGGGGCTAAAATTACCGATCGTAAATATTCACCAGGTACGTGGGATAGAGCATGGAGAGATCTTAATAAAATAGTACCAACGGTAGAGAAATATGCCGGTGCAGGAAGATACTACAAGTGCGAGGGAGAACGTTCTCAATTAAGCGAAGTGCTTGAAAAAACAAAATCTGGCGATACAATAGATTTCATTGTTTGAATGAGGAGTAGTGCGAATGGTGCGAAATATCGCACTCTACAAGCCAATTGATTATTTCTCTGCGACCTCTGTGCTCTCTGTGGCAAAAATTCTTTTTATTAACGAATTAAACGTGTCCGCCTGCCCCCGCCTTCAAATGATTAAGGATGATTTATTATTGTGGGGAATTTAGAATTGGCTGCCAAAAAAAATTTAATTTTTGGCCATTTTTTTGTTGACTGTTGTTTGATAATATATTAATGTATTCGTATGTTTACCTGATGGTAAACGGCAGACGCTGGCAGGCGATAGATAACTTGGAGTCAATGGTGAATATTTTTGGAGCGAAGCCTGACCCCTAACCGATTGTGGGGGGCCGAAAACCCTTATGAGAATTACCCATTTTACCACTCATGAGCATCGAGAATCCAGTAGCCGCCATTGGGCGACCCGTGGAGAGAATCAAACTTTAGCTAACTTTAGGCACTTTAGCTCACTTTTCACTAATTTCTCCTCTACAACTGTAGAGAGCGCACTACAAATCGCTCATTTTATGCAAAACAAACCCAATTTCCAAAATGCCCAAATGAACGTAAGCCGAGTTTCAACAGAGGATTATGCAAAATGGACACTTGGTCAACGTGGGAAAAACAAACCCAATTCAAAGCCAATTCAAACCCAATCAAACCCAATTAAAGCCAAAACAAACCCAATACAAAGCCAATACAAACCCAAACAAAGCCAATTTCCGATTATCCTTGTGTCTTTGAATGGCTTCTGTATAATCTCCTTCTACATAATACCTGACAACTTTTTATGGAGAGTATATGAAATGGCAGAAGCGCCAAGAGCAAACGCGGTAGTAGCACAGTCGGGCGGGCCGACCGCTGTAATAAATGCGTCCTTAGTGGGTGTAATCGAAGAGGCAAACAAGCATCCGGAAATCCAGGACCTTTACGGCTCTCTGCACGCCGTAGTCGGAATGGCCAAAGACCAGTTCATCGATTTGAAAAAAGTGTCGGCAAACGAGTTAGAGAAAGTGGCTGCTTCGCCTTGTTCGGCACTTGGTTCGAGCAGGGATAAGCCGGACGAGGAATACTGTGCGAGGATTCTGGAGGTCTTCAGGAAGCGCAATATCCGGTACTTCTTCTATATCGGCGGCAACGACTCGGCCAATACGGCCCATATTCTCAACAGGATGGCCGATGACATAGACTTTGATATACGGGCATTTCATATTCCCAAGACGGTGGATAACGACTTGCTGGTTACCGACCATTGTCCGGGCTTTGGGACGGCTGCAAAATTCGAGGCCTGCGCCCTGATGGGCGACGATTTGGATAACCGGACACTGCCGGGCGTCAAAGTCGATGTGATTATGGGCAGACATGCGGGCTTTTTGACCGCGGCCACCGTGTTGGGCAAGCAAAGGGATGATGATGGCCCGCACCTGGTATATCTTCCGGAAAGAGGTGTTTCGATAGACAAATTCCTTGGCGATGTCGAGGGTGTCTTGAAGAAGCTGGGCCGATGCGTTGTTACAGCCAGCGAGGGAATCTGTGATGCCGATGGTGTTACCTGGGCCAAAAAACTGGCCGAAGCGGCCGAGACGGATGCGCACGGTAATATTTAATTTTCCGGCACAGGCGCCCTGGCTGACTTTCTGGCAGGGCAGGTAAAGAGCGAACTTGGCGCAAAGCGGGTCCGGGCTGACACGTTTGGCTATCTGCAAAGGAGCTTTGCGGGATTGCAGTCGGAAGTGGATGCGCGTGAGGCAAGGTGGTGCGGACGTCATGCCGTTCAGTATGCTATGGAGGAGGACAACGGTTCGGTTGCAATCAGACGGCTTGGCAATGGAGCGGATTATAAAGTTGAGCTGTTCCGCACCGAGCTTAAGAACGTCGCTGAGAAGACGAAATCTATGCCCGACGAATTCATTAACGCCGAGGGCAATGGCGTTACCGATGCCTTTATCGAATACGCGCTGCCGCTGACAGGCGGTCTGCCCAAGACCCACTTTCTGGGCAATTATCCGAAAATTTAAGCATATTTGATAAACTCCGCATTAAAAGGAGGAACATATCCAATGATACTGCGCAAAAATCTGACCGTTGTAAGTTTGTTTTTTCTAACCACCACTGCGTTTGCTGATGTGCCATCGAGTCAGACAGCTTCGGTAAATACAGCATTGGAAGCCGTTGTTGCACGAAGCGTGAAAGGCTATGGGGCTGTCGGTGATGGTAAGGCCGATGATACTGCGGCCATTGAAGCGGCCGTCAAAGCCGGTGGGGGGGTTGTATACTTTCCAGGGGGCAATTATCGTATCACCGGTACCGTTGTCGTGGACCTGAATGCCCGTGGTAAGACATCTCTGGTCGGGACCGGCGGGGCTTGTATTATCATGGCAGGTGCGGGGCCGGCGTTTCATTTTATTGGCACTCACAATGGAACCGCCGCTCCGGATAGTGTTCGTGACCAGATCTGGGAACAGGAGCGTTTGCCAATCATCACTGGCTTCGAGATACGTGGGGCTCACCCGGAATCGGTCGGCCTGCGACTGGAGAAAACGATGCAGGCCACCCTGACTAACCTGTTGATTCGCCGTTGCAAGGTCGGCGTCCATCTCGTGCGACGCAACCGCAATCTAATAATCGACCACTGTCATATCTATCACAACAGGCAGGTTGGAATAGACTTTGACCATGTGAATCTACATCAGGCAATCATTTCCGACAGTCACATCAGTTACAATCCGGTTGCGGGAATCCGGTTAGTGGGCGGCGAAATGCGCAACTTTCAGATTGTAGGCAATGACATCGAGTATAACCACGATGTTAAAAAGGAAGGCTCAGCAGATGTACTGATAGATATGAGGCCGAAGGGCAGCACGTTTAGAGAGGGGACAATCGTTGGCAATACCATCCAGGCAAGGCCCAGCCCCAACGGAGCCAATATCCGGTTTCTGGGCGGGGAAAATCTCAGGACCGGCGGTCTTCTTGCTATAACGGGAAACCTCATCGGCAGTCAAACGCACAACATTCATCTGGTCAACTGCCGTGGCGCGACGGTTTCCGGCAACTCCATATACAGTGCCGCAGAACACAGCCTCTGGCTGAAAAATTGTGCTAACGTTGTGGCTGGCAACAACGCGATGGATTGGAATCCGGACCACAAGAAAAAACAGCTGGTCGATGGCATTTTGATTGAGAGCTGTAAGGGAGTTATCCTGTCGAACACGATTATCGAAAAGAGTTTCCAGGGGTCTGTGGAGTCTGGCGGTGCCATTGACGTCAAGACGAGCGAGGATGTCGCGATTGTGAACTGCCAGGTTTTGGACTTCATGTTTCGTGGCATTACGCTGACCGGTGCGGTGCGGTGCCGCGTGGTCGGCTGTTCGGTGATTGACCGACGAGAGAAACCATTAATGCGAGCGTCCATAGAAATAAAAGGCGGCCGTGACAATCTAATTGCTGGTAACATTGTAAATCGCGGCAGTCTTTCCATCGCCGATGGCACGGCAACTATCCGCGGCAATCTGGAAATAGGAATCGCCAAGTAACTTCGTTGAACGAATTTGCGTAAACCGCTTCCACTTTGCTTCGATAGCATCCTTTACTTTTCTATCGCTATGAATATATAGTGCGTAGCGGAGATGTAGAGGTTTATTTGGCTGAATTGTCCTTGGCCCATCGTGAGTTAAAGAAGCGCCCATCCAGCCGTCGTTGCGGACATGAAAATAAGAGGGGAAGTTCGGGTTGTCCGGGTGGTCAAAGAGCGTGATGCCTTCTATTTTTTCATTTGTAATAGGGCCGGAATAATCGACCCATCTGGCGCGCTTCCAGAAAACTTTTTTTTCGTTGACGGCTCCTTCTGAATTGCGAATTGTTCCGCCGCCGTCATTGACGCCAATGGTTTTGGCCATTCTGACGCCAATCATTCCGAAAGGGGTTTTGCCAAGTATAACCGGTGTGTTGTCGGCCTTGAATTCCATATTGATAATCATAAGCCATTCGGAGTCGTCGAGCGGCAAGGCTGTTACCCGGCGTGTTTCGTGAAGAAGTAATTTGCCTTTATTGGATACCCACTGGTTTTCTGTGATTATAGAGCAAGCTTGGCTGCCGTCTTCAAATTTAACAATCCGTTTGTGGCGGATTTTTCCACTGCCGCCATCGCTCCAGAAACTTATGCCGCCGACGTCATTGTGTGAAATCCAGACCGAATTGTGATGGCTGTGCGATTCCGGGTCGTGAGGGTGGCCCATGCGTGTAAGGCTGCGGCCCGAAGGGCCGATCACGGGAAAGATAAAAGGACGATTGAGGTCGGGGCCGAAATGATAGCGTGCAATCTCTGTACCATCCCGCTGAAACGAAGCCTGATGGTAGGGCAGCGGTACGACCTGCATATAAGGAACCGGTTTTGGCGCGGAAGATGCAATTTGTGGGTATATGTTTGCAGTTATCAAAACTGACAAAATAAGATACGCGAAAATCGGTTTATTTAACGAAATGTTGAGAGAAAACATTGATCAGACCTTTCCTTATCACTCCTCGGCGCTGAAAACTGCGATTTCAGCTAAGCCGATATTCTGCGTTTGGGGCTTGACGGCGGTAACAACAAACTTGAGCCAGGTAACTTTTTTGGGCGGGAAGGTGATTTCTTTGGCTGCCGAGGCGTCGTCTGGCAGTTGGCCTACGGTTATCGTGCTGTCGTCACTGAAGATGAGCGTGCCGGCAGTAACCTGGTCGGCGTGTGTGTTAGGCCGGTCAAAGAGCCAGACGCGGTCAATAATTTGTGGGTTGTCCCAGCTTAATCGCAGCATAGCCGATGCTTTTTCGTCATCAGCGGCCCATTCAGCCGATATATCTTCCGGGTATCCGCCAACTACTCCATCAATCGCTGCCTTGGCTGTGTAGCCTTTGTAAGTCGAACTGACGGTGACTTTGGCTTTACGGGCAACGTTGTTCTTGCTTTTCAGCGGATCGTGCTGCTTTTGTGCCTGGAGTTTCTTTTTGTACTCACGATGCATCTTTGGCTCGAGCAGTTTGACCTGTTGGAGGACGAGGCCGTAGCGACTGCCCGGCGGTATGGCCTTGAATCGGATGTTGTTCCAGCCCTGACTGAAGTTGCCTGAATAGCACAGCCAAAGCGTTAGTCCGTCCTTGCTGATGAATTTTGAGGGGAAATTGAGGAAATAACCCTGTTCGCCAAACTCCTTCATATACGTTACGAGTTTCCACGGCCCTGTGATTATATCGGATTCGAGAATGTAGGAATTCATTTTGGCGACCGTTGGCCAGCCATCGGTTACACACATCAAGTATTTCTTCAACGGCGCGTTGTAGGTAATCGTAACGCAGCCCATATCGTTGTTCCATTCCAGCAGCGGCTTGATGTCTTTGAAGTTGTGCGACCAGATGGATTTGCCTTTCTTATCGTGTCCTGCAAAATATTCATACTTTGACTCATTGTTGATGTTTTCGATGCTCGGGACGACTCGCGTAAGGTAAATCTGGTCGCCGGATATCCAGCTCAGGTTGGCGTATCGCGGCTTGGGGTCGTTTTCTTCGGCTCCGTAACCGACCAGGTAAGCTTTGCCGTCAGGTGAATGCTCCATATTTTTGCCGAAGTCGACGAATTTTGGTGAGCCGATTTTTAGCGGGCCCATAAATTTGGCAGGTTCAGGAAAAAGTGGTCTGGCCGGCGTGTGCGGAGAGTCTGTCCAGGTTTTGCCGTAGTCGGTTGAGATGCGAAAGCCCGGAATCGGCCCCAATACCGGCCAGTTCCATCTCATACCATCGTGCATAACACTTCCGGCGGGGCCTAAACAGTAGGTGCCGTAGTACCAGACGCCGTTGTGAACGAGGCTTCCGCACGGATAGCGTCCCTGGTAGGGATGCGGGTCGCCCTTGGTTATGCCGAGGGCCTTGATTTTCAGATGGAGCGGGTCGTCGCCAATCATTACCGCCTGGCCGGTGGTCGCATTGCGTCCGCCGGAGCCGGAACTCATTCCGTCGGTTTGTCCGTCGGTCCAGGGAGAATACAGGTTGTCGTCTGATGCCCAGGAAGGATACCAGGTGTCCGCTGCTCGATAGTCGCTATGGACGCCGGTAAATAATATGCCGACCAGCTCTTTGGATTGCTCGAATGGAATGTCTTCCGGCGGCTGCGAGGGCCAAAGCAATGGTCCGGACCTTGGCTGATATTTCACGATTCTTTCTTCGGCAAAGGTGGTGCTGGATAAAACTGTTATCAGTAAGCCGGCCAGCAGTAATGTGCTTGTTTTTGTTGCTGTGATTGCTGATGCTTTCATTATTTTGCTCCTCCGAAAAAGGGTTAATTAAACAATGCCTCTACGAATGTCTCTGGGTTGAATTCAGCGATGTCTTCTGGTTTTTCGCCGAGGCCGACGAATTTTACCGGTATGTCGAGCTGGTCTTTAATGGCGATTACGATTCCGCCGTGTGCGGTGCCGTCAAGCTTTGCCAGGAATATTCCTGTAACGTCAATTGCCTCCGTGAAAATCTTTGCCTGGGCGATTGCATTCTGGCCGGTTGTGGCATCGAGAACCAGCAGTACTTCATTCGGGGCACCTGGGATTTTTCGGGCCACAACGTCGCGAATCTTGGTCAGTTGCTGCATCAAGTCCTTTTTCGTGTGCAGTCGGCCGGCTGTGTCGAGAATCAGGATATCTGTCTCTCTTGCGACGGCCGCTTCACAGGCATCGAAAGCGACCGCTGCGGGGTCTGCGCCGGATTTGTGTTTTACGATTTGGACGCCGATGCGTTCGGCCCAGATGCTTAACTGTTCTACGGCGGCGGCACGGAACGTATCGCAGGCAGCGACGATGACCTTTTTGTTGTTTTGGGTAAATATATAGGCGAGTTTGGCGATACTCGTGGTTTTTCCGGTGCCGTTGACGCCGGCGACGAGGATGACGGTCGGGCCGGGGTGGGCGAGACACAATTGCCTGTCGCGGCCGGGCCAGTAGCTTTTGATGTGTTCTTTCAGAAACGGCAGTATTTCGTCGGTGGTTGAGATTTGTCTGCTGCGGTAAGCATCACGCAAGCCGGATATCAGATTGTCCGTCGTTTCTAAGCCGATATCGTCGCTTATCAGCGTTTCTTCCAGCTCGTCGAGAAGGCTTTCATCGATATTTCTGACCAGGGTGAGTACCGACGACAGTGAAGAGCTGATTTTGTCACGCGTTTTGCCTAAACGGTCTTTGAAATATCCTGCCGTCTTAGTGAAAATTCCCATAACTGCTTCCTTATGGATAAACAATTTTTCCGACACAGTTTCGCAGATATTGACAATCATTTCAAGTGGATTCCAGCTCCTTCGGCTACTTCGATTTAACTCAGTATAAATTTTCCCGGCACAGGTTTCACGCCAAAGAGAGGATGATTTATCCGAACTGTCTATCGGGCGGGAAAAAATTTGCATTTTTTTGTTTTTTTCGCAAGTTTGTTTTTGACAAATCAAGCGATTCGAATTAGATTTCGATTGCCGGATTTGTTCAGGCACAGGGGGCAGCCTGTTCTCGACCTTGGAGAGTTTTTTAACAGGGATGTTTTTTAATGGTCAGTTATTGTTTGCATAGAGCACGGATTAGGTAGGTCTTTCACAAAGGAGGGTGGTCTTGGCGGTTCGGGAAGTAGAAGATATTTTTGCTGATATTCTTGACCGTGCAAAAGCACTTGACCCGGACAATGTCCGGAGGTGGTTCGAGAAGTTAGATATTGCACACTTGAGCGGCGGTTCACTCGAAATCGGGTGTCCGGACGAGGTGACCGCTCAATTCTTACGCGACAACTGCAAAAACAGCTTCACGCGTGCTGCTCAGCAAATAACCGGCCATCTTGTTACTGTGGATTTCAACGTTGTTGCCCGCGAGCAGGCCGGTCGCCGCAGCCAGCGAAGCATGCCCACGCTTAAGCTTCATCCCGATTATACCTTTGATAGTTTTGTAGTGGGGCCGAGCAACCGCCTTGCACACGCCAGTTGTGTGGCGGTAAGTCATTCGCCCGGCGATACTTATAATCCGCTCTTTCTTTACGGAAATGTCGGGCTGGGCAAGACACACCTTTTGCACGCGGTTTGTTATGAAGCCGGAAAAAAATTCGATGGGGAAGTCGTCCAATTCTTGAGTTGTGAAGGATTTGTCAACCGCTTTATCAGGGCCATTGAGCAAGGCAATTTGGCCGGATTTCAAAGCCAGTTTCGCACCGTCGATATGCTGGTAATCGACGACATTCAGTTCTTGAGGGAACATGAGCATAGTCAGGAAGAATTCTTCCACACCTTTAATGCACTTTACAACAGCGGAAAACAAATCATCCTCAGCGCCGACAGCCCACCAGGCAAGATACCTTCGCTCGAAGAGCGTCTTATCAGCAGATTTAACTGGGGACTCGTCGCAAGAATCGACCCACCGAGCTACGAGACGAGGGTCGCAATCGTGCAGAAGAAGGCACACCTTCGCGGAATAAGCATATCCGATGATATAGCTGAGTACATTGCCCGTAAAGTACATGCAAATATCAGGGAATTGGAAGGTGCTTTGACAACGCTCTATGCTGTAGCGATGACTACGGGTGAGGCAATCAGCCTTGAATTGGCCCAGACGGCCCTGGGGGGGCAGATTAGCCTGGCGGCCAGACATATAAACATCACCAATATTATCGACGTGGTCACCAGGCATTTTGACGTTCGGCTTGCGGATTTGCAGAGCAAAAGGCGCAGTCAAAGCATCACTATGCCCCGACAGATTTGCATGTATTTAGCGAGTAATCTGACCAAACACAGCCTCGAAGAGATTGGCGGCCACCTGGGCGGCAGAGACCATACGACCGTTATGCACGCCTGCAGCAAGATTGGCCAGGCCGATCGCTCCGACCCCGAAATGCACGAATTACTGGCAGAGCTGACAAAACAAATCACGCAAGTCCCAAAAGCTTAAATCCACAACCGTGGCTAAGTAGCGGCAAACAAAAAAGGCTGTGAAAAAACTCACAGCCTTTCAATTCGTGTATGCAAATAAAGTCGTGTATGGAAATAAAGACCTATTATCTGCGTTTTCTCAGCAAACATAACGTACCTAAACCAAGCAGGAGTATGGTGGCCGGCTCTGGTACGTAGGCACCTTTGGCGCTTAAGTTCTCTGGTCCGCCTCCCCAAAACTTTGCGGCACCGTATGAAAGCCACTTGCAATCAGTATGCCACTCACTCAGGTCATAGAAATCGGTATCTGTATATGACGAAGCGTCCCCCTCGATCGTCATCTTGAACGAAACAGTATCTCCCGGATCGATCCATTCAACGTTGTGCCCGGCGCTTATAATACTTATATCGAAAAGGCCGTACGGACCGACCAGGATATTATCCATGTCGAGTGTGAGACCCCAATTATTTATGTTACCACCCATGACTTCATCGAGCGTCAGGTTCGTTATAGGCGCACTGGTACTGAAAAAGAGCTCGCTAATCTTAAAAGCAATGTCTTCTCCTTCGACTTCAGGGGTCAGGTTTGTTACGGCAAGAGTTAGCTCCCAATCCTCACCGGCCTGGTTAACAGACAGCTTCATACTGGCGTCCAGCCAACTTGCCGGAACGTTTACGTCAGAGGTGTGACTACTGAGCGGAATGACCACACCCTGAGCTGAGGTTGACAGAATAAGGGTTAAAACACATACAGCAGTTGTTAGAGTCACGTGCGTTTTCACGTTCTCCTCCTTTGTTTCCATACACTCTCCATACATTATGAACGGGCTCTCTCACGCGAGAGAGACACTCAACCGTTATTTTAGAACTTCTTATATTTGCATTCTACTTGGTTAGGTGCAATGAAGTCAATAAAAAAAACAAAAAAAAATACAAAAAATTTAATTTTTTTCAATTTTTTTCCGAAAAAAAAGTAATTTTCCCTCAAAACCCTACTATTTGGCACAAAACACAGCATCGGCCTTGAGTCTTAAGCGGATTTTGCCTCAAAGCTGGCTTTCTCTGTTAATAACGCCAACTACACCGCTGTCATTCCCGCGAAAGCGGGAATCCACAGTTTCCAGGAACCACCCATGTAACCCTGCAAGTAAAAGAAGCGGGTTTTTACCTACAAAGATGACGTGCTCCCGTTAGGTTGCCGAGTTGGTAGTTAGATTCGATTCTAACTTCAGTAGGTATGTTGATGATATAAAGAAGAGACCAAAAAAGCTTATGGGACTTTCGCTAAGGGGGCAAATGAAAAAGGCTGTGAGAAAGCTCACAGCCTTTCAATTCATAAACTAAATCACAAAATCTATGCTCTGCGTTTTCTTAACAAAGCCAATGCACCCAAGCCGAGCAGAAATAATGTAGTAGGCTCAGGAGTTGTGATGGCCGATTCGCCTGAACCTTTGGGTAAACCAACCACATGTACGCCGATTCGCAAAGCGCCGGTGTTCAATTCATCAACCAAATTTAGAAATGTGCCGCCGTTAATTAAGTCAAAAGTAGTCATGACCCATTCGCCGGGGTTTATGCCATTTTTAGGTGCTGGCGGATCGCTATCAAAAGAAAGTTCGTGGGTTGTCACAAATGATGGTTCAAGCAGATTACCGGCCGGCAAATTACTTGGTTTTGCAGACTGACTAAAGGATGTTCCGGGCCCTCCAATTATGTCCGCAATGCTCAAAAACGGCCCGCCTTCAAAATAAATTCTTGCGATAGAAGAATCTATCAGGCTTTCATTATGGAATGTGAAATCAACGTGGCTGTCTCTATCGGCAACTTCCACATACAAATCCATATCCGGACTGTCATAATAACTGCCGTTGTCTGTAAATATCTCCAATTGATGGACCACGACAGCGTGCAGCGAATCAACCGGCAAGCTTAGTACGAGGACTAAGGCCACCAGGAAAACAGCGGATAGATGCGTCCTCCCCATTTCTTTTTCCCCCAGAGCCTTTTGCACGATGCCGTTGAATCTGCATTCGTACAAACAAAATCTTTAGTTTGTGACTATGATGTGTACTTTTACACATCTATTCTTTAAACACTATTATATACGGAGAGGGGGGCAAAGTCAAGGAAAAACTTGCCTGTGTTGTGACAGCCTTTTTTTATCTTGACCAGCTCGCTGGCGGTGCCGTGAGGATGAAAGAGATGGTCCGAAAAAGGATTGCATAGGTGTTAGTGAGGGCCGGCAAATGAAAAAGGCTGTGAGAAAGCTCACAGCCTTTTGAGTTTCATAAATTTGGATTGACATCTACGGTCTGCGCATTCTCACCAAAGCTAACGCACCTAAACCGAGCATCATTATTGTGGCCGGCTCAGGGACCTGGCTGTAGAGCATGAAGACTTCGTGAAGGCCGGCAGAACCATTAGTGCCACCCTGGACAAGCACACCTGTGCGGACCCAGATTTCTTTCATCTGTACCATATTGGTATGTAAGCATAAGTCGCCGCTATCCATTAGAAACGCGCCGTAGTCATCATCTTCTGCGGATGCCGCCAGAGCAAGAAGAGAGTTTCCCATAAAATCAGCATCATAGATGTTTTCAGATGCTTGGACCAGGCCCGTGCCGGCGGAACTGGCTGTTGCAAGCCACAATGTAGCGTCAGTAATAAAATACGGATCGTAACCGGAAAGGATAGAAACCTTGAAGTTTATGCCGGCGTCTATGACTTGCTTGGCACCAGCACTCCATGCAAGGCGAAGCCTCAAACCATAGTCACCCGTTGCGTCGTTCTGGCCACCCTGTACCAATACTGACGCTGCGCTTGGATCAAGTGGTCCTCCAGTGGAGTTACCTGTTACTTCGAAGCCAGAAAATAGTTTGTCACCTACCTCCAGACCGCTAGTGGGTATAGAACTGATTGAGACAAAATCACCAGTTAAGGGAACCCAGGCTGCTTGTGCAGAACTTGCAAGTAAAATACTGATTGAAATGGTTAAGAAAAATATAGCTGACTTCTTCATACTCCTCCGGTTGCTTTTCATAATTTCACCCAATTCCTTTTTATCAAAACAATATGTCATTGTCTGTAAATAGGGTTTGAAAGGTGTATATACACCTTCGCACCCTCTCCAATAAACACTATTGTACATCAGATACAGCAGTGAAGTCAATAAAAAAAACAGAAAAATATAAAAAAAATCCATTTTTTTTTGTTGTAGCAGGTAATTTTTATTAAAACACGTTTTTGGGTGTAAGCCGTGTTATTTGCTGGGTTTGTGGTTTTGTTGATGGGCCGGTCTCGGCCTTAAACCTGTTTTTTGGGGCTTGTATCAGGATTATTTTTTCCCGCGTACAGGGATTTCAAGGCCGAGTTCGGCCAGGACCTTTTTCATATCCTCCCAGACCCTCTGGCGGTTTTCCGGTGAGTAATTTCGCAAGAGATAGGCGGTATGGTATGTCGGCATAAGTTTTATAGGAGCTCTGCCGAGGCCGGCGTAGTATTCGTGGAATTGCCCCCGCAATTGGCCAATGGATTTGTTGGTATTTAGCAAGGTTTTTGATGCGGGAGCACCCAGGGCCACAATAATCTCAGGATTTATTATCTCAATCTGACTTTGAAGGTAGGGAAAACAGCTTATTATCTCGTCAGCACGGGGGTCACGATTTTCCGGCGGACGGCATTTCAAGATATTGCCGATGAAGACATCGCTTCGTTTGAGTCCGCAGGCAGCGATTATTTTATCAAGCAGTTTCCCGGCTCTTCCGACGAAGGGTCGGCCCTGTGCATCTTCGTCGGCCCCGGGAGCTTCTCCGACAAACATTATGCGGGCGTTCGGGTGTCCTTCGCCGGGCACTGCATTAGTTCGTATCGACCCAAGGCCGCATTCGCGGCAGCGGCGAACTTCATCAGCGATTCTTTCAAGTCCCTTTGCCGCTTCGGCGACAGCCGCGCTGTCCTCTTGATTTGCCTTCTCTGGAATGACTTTCTGACCCTTTATTGCAAACCCGCCGGTGAAAAACTCATCCATCTCAGAGTGCTGGCGAACAGCCTTAGTTATATCGACATCTTTTTCCATCGCAGCAAATTGTAATAGTACCTTTACAGTTACGCAATAAAAAAGGCGTCTGCTTCTAACAGACGCTTTTTTGGGGATTTCGGTTTGGTTGTCTTGCCTGCACCTGGCGGGTGCACTCTAAACCCTTGCCCAGCTCGCTGAGCTTTGATGTTGTTGAGAATGTGATGGTGCCGGGGAAAGAATACCGCTGTAAATATCAATTCTTGGCTCATAAAAAGATTAGTATATTTGATAGCTTGTATTAGCATTTCTTTGTGAATTCCACGGGCTATTTGAGGTAAATTATATATATCGAGAGACGCGGTTTTGGTTGTCGACCAGGAAGAGTAGTCTTAAATCGCAACTTCGTTGTTTCAAGAGATTGGGGAAGTTATGCGGAAAGACAAATGTTCACATATATGGGAAATGGTTAATGTCGCCGGTGGTCTAATTGTAATGAAAAAATGTTTTCATTGCGGCAAGGTATCCACCTGCTTTTGCTTCCACAACAAACCACCTTTGGAACCATCTCATGAGGGAGAGCATTTCTGGAATTTCGTGGAAGGCGACCCTGCATTTCATTTTGACCTCAAGTGTGTCAATTGCGACACCCTGGTAAAGTTGGACGAAATGGTCGGGCTTATGATGTGCACGGGATGTGACGAAAGGTGTGAAGTTGATGTCATAAGGCGAAAACTTGAGCCGGAAGGTACTCAGGTTTATATCGCTCTGGGATGCAGGCCAATTGCTGAGAGGAAACAGCTTACCGAGGAAAAAACTGCTATTGTTCAAGACTATTTCGACCAGCAGGATAAATCCTTAAAATCCAGGATAAAGATTGTTCCACATAAGATGGTGAGAAGTATTGATAGTTGTTATGCGGATGTGATTAAGGACGTGGATGCCCTTTTCATCACCGCTCCGAAGCGAAGATAGGGGACTGCGTTTTAGCTGGTATTACACCAGGCCCTGGTCGAGCATTGAATCGGCGACCTTTACGAAGCCTGCGATGTTCGCACCCATCATGAGGTTGCCAGGCTGACCATATTCTTCAGCGGCCTCGTAGCATTGCTTATGGATTGCAATCATAATGTTGTGCAGCCGCTCATCGACTTCTTCACGCGTCCAGGACAGACGCAGCGAGTTTTGCGACATCTCCAGGCCGGATGTGGCAACACCACCGGCGTTGGCAGCCTTGGCGGGGCCGTAGAGTACCTTATTGGCGAGGTACTCTTCAACAGCATCAGGAGTACTCGGCATGTTGGCACCCTCGGCAACAAGAGTGCAGCCGTTCTTCAGCAGTGTTTGTGCATCGTCCCCGTTAATCTCGTTCTGGGTCGCGCTCGGGAAGGCACAGTCGCACTTAATGCCCCAGGGCCTTTTGCCATCGAGATACTCAACGCCGAATTTCTCGGCATATTCTTTGATACGCCCGCGTCGTACATTTTTTAGCTCCAGGACAAAGGCGAGCTTTTCAGCGTTAATCCCGTCCGGGTCATAGATTGTACCGTTGGAATCAGAGAGGCTGACAACCTTTGCGCCGAGATGATTGAGTTTCTCTACGGTGTACTGAGCGACGTTTCCTGAACCGGATACCGTACAAACCTTGTCCTTGAAGTTCTCGCCGCGGGTCTTTAGCATTTCTTCAGCGAAATACACACTCCCGTACCCGGTTGCTTCCGGACGAATGAGTGAACCGCCCCAGTTAAGTGCTTTACCGGTGAGAACGCCTGTAAACTCGTTGCGGAGACGTTTGTACTGGCCAAACAGAAAGCCGATTTCACGACCACCGACTCCGATATCACCCGCAGGCACGTCCGTTTCAGGACCAACATGGCGGAAAAGCTCAGTCATAAAGCTCTGGCAGAACCGCATAACTTCGTTGTCGCTTTTGCCTTTGGGGTCAAAGTCTGACCCGCCCTTACCTCCGCCCATTGGCAGAGTGGTAAGAGCATTTTTGAAGACCTGCTCGAAACCGAGGAATTTCAATATGCTGGCATTAACCGTAGGATGAAATCGCAGGCCTCCCTTATAGGGGCCGAGTGCACTGTTGAACTCAAATCGAAATCCACGGTTGACATGAATATTACCCTTATCGTCCTGCCATGGTACGCGGAACATAATCTGCCTTTCCGGCTCCACAATCCTGTCAAGAATCTTGGCATCGATGTATTCCGGATGCTTCTCGAGTACCGGTCCTAAACAATCCAATACTTCTTTTACCGCCTGATGGAATTCAATCTCACCAGGATTACGGCTCATAAGTTGCTCGTAAACGCTTCTGGTGATGATGTTGGCTTCCACTTTGGTTATTGTGTGTACTTCCACTTCGATAACCTCCGTCGAAAAGTGTGATTTCTATTTCGCAGTGCTTATTATCATAATAAGTTATCCTAATAACATGCCAATAGGCAATTGTCTCAGAAACTGGCAATATACATAGTATACCTTGTTTATATGCGATAGTTCAAGAGGTTAATGGTGATATATGATATTAGAATATCTTATAACACACAAAGCAGTTGAATGATTATATTGGGGTTATGCTGGAGCTTACGAGACTGGGCTTTACCGGCAACTGTCAGCCAACCAAACGAAAGCAAAGAGCTGTTGAATAAAAGCAAGGAAGTTATTTTACAAGACCCTGCATTAGCAGAGCATTAGCGATTTTAACTGTCAAGGATTCTTTCAACCTTTCCTTGATCCACGTCCGTCACATACTGAATCCCACTGACTTCTGTTGCCTCACGCGTTAGAGCCGCTATGTCATCCCTTGCTATATGTTCTACAGCAAACTTGCGACTTCCAGCCATTAGTTGGCGTAAGCCCTGGGCGAGGCGCTCGTAGTAAGTGTAAAGCCCTAAGGCTCCCGTCGGAAGTTGTTCAAATTTCTTGTCCCCCAGTTCCTTGCGGAGCGTACTCGCGGTTACGAAGATTTCATCTTTGGAATTTCCGAAGCGTTCGATGTAAACCGGCACTTCGTTTTCATCAATCGTGCGTCCGATTGTTTTACCTACCATCGCCGCGGCTATTGGGGCACGGGCCATGCCAATCAGCTTTACAAACGGTGCACCAAGGGCAAGTCCTTTGAAGATTTGGTCTTCAAAAGCAAAGCCACCAGCCAAAGCCAGTGAGGGTAGATAACCCCCCTTATCGGCAATACGTTTTGCATATTGATACAAAAGCGAGTGCAGGTGCACGGGAGGAATGCCCCACTCATTCATCATCCGCCAGGGACTCATACCGGTGCCGCCGCCAGCACCATCGACAGTTAGAAGGTCGATTTTGTAGCGTGAAGCAAACAAAACCGCCCTCGCAAGGTCCGTCGGCCGATAGGCCCCGGTTTTGAGAAAGACGTATTTGGCGCCGGCATTACGCAGCTCCTCAACTCGCTTGGCAAATGATTCCTCGGTTACCATCCCCACCCTCGAGTGTCTCTCAAACTCTTTGAAAGTACCCTGTTCAAAGGTCTTGATAACAGTCGGGTCGGTCGGGTTCGGCAGGACCACATAACCTCGCTCATACAACAGTTGGGCCTTTTTGAGATCCGTGATTTTCACTTCTCCCCCGATGTCCTTGGCACCCTGTCCCCACTTTAGCTCCACGCATTCTACGCCGAGTTTTTCAATGGCATATTCCTGTACACCCAGTCGTGTGTCCTCAACATTTGCCTGCACGGTAATGGCACCGTAGCCACCTTGCTGATGATCTTTATAGAGTTTCACACGGCGTTTGAGGTCGGCTGTATCGACCACCCGGCCGTTCTTGATGACAGCTTCCGGATCCATCCCAACCACGTTCTCGCCAATTGTCAGACCCGTTCCTGCCAGAGCGGACCCAATAGCCAGACCTTCCCAGTTGTTCTTGGCGATGTTTGTCGAACCAATCCCGGGAATTCCCCACGGATAGCGGAACTTGATACCTTTATCATGACCAAAAGCAACTTCCAGATTGACAGCAGGAAAGATGGCCTTGTCACTGTCGGCCTCAATTCCATAAGCACCAACGGCGGTTCCCATTATGTTGAAGTGCGAATAATCCACCGGATAGGTTTTCTCAGCGGCCGTTGTTATCATACCGAAAGGTTGGGGGTAGATCACTTCGTGGCCGCGGTAAGCGCTCTTGCCTATCTCACACATACCGATACAGCCGTCCACACAGGTAACGCACATACCCGATGCCGGTACGACCGAACCTTCTGTTCTGTTCTTTGTCAAAGTTGCCGCTGAAGCATTTATCTTTGAAAGCGTAAGTGACATTGTATTTGACTCCTTTATTCTTATTTGTCTTTCTTTATCTCACATGCTACACAAGGGTCCATGTAGCACATCATATCGTTAAACTGTTCTTTCTCCACACAGGGCGGGCTGAGATTTGCACAGGCTCCACATATGGCCTTTTCCGGTTCGTTATACGTGCAGCGGAGCTGACAGGCCGGGCATACATACATACAGCCGCCACACAGGCGACAAACATCAGACTTGATATCAAAGGGGGTGCCGATACTTCTGTTCTCACCGCGACCTCTAAAACCGATGGCCTTGCCCATCATCTGTTCTTCACACATTCGCACACACAGACCGCAAAGGATACAATCCTCGTACTCTTGCTTGAAACGCTGCCGGCGGATACCGTGTGCGGCAGCAAGGTCCTGGATTATCTTGGACTGCGGACAGGAAGCTAACAGCAATTCCAATATCATTCTTCGTGCCCTTAGCACTCGCGACGATGCCGTGCGCACCTTGAGTCCTTCCTCGGACGGGTAGGTGCACGAGGAAACCAATTTTGCTTTCGCCCCTTCTCCAATCTCCACCACACACAGCCGGCACGCCCCATAAGGCGACAGCCCGTCCATATAGCACAGCGTCGGAATAGGAAAACCCAGGAATCTTGCCGCTTCCAGCAGGGTGCTGCCTTTCTCGACTGAAACATCCAAACCGTTTATTTTCAATGTAATCATACCGACTTTTCCTCTACCCCTGCACACTCGGCATCTTCATTTTCTGAACGTTGTGTAAACTCCAGGTCGCACCTGAGACACCTGCGGGCTTCACGGGTTGCCTGTTCAACAGACAATTGTCTCTCCACTTCCGCAAAGTTCTTCTTCCTTGATTCGGCGTCGAGTGTAGCAGGTTCTACTCTTTCCGCATCTTCAAGTTCTTCATCGCCGACCACAGCAGGTTCTATGAAAACCGAAGGCAGTTGTACCTTAGGCGGTTCAATAAGCTCTTTGCCACAAATATAGCGGTCTATAACTCTCGCCGCCTTTCTTCCTGCGGCAATGGCATTAACAACAGTATTCGGACCCGTCACCAGGTCGCCCCCGGCAAACACACCTTTACGATTGGTGCAAAGAGTTTTCGCATCAACTCGCAATCTGCCGCCTTTATCAAGCTCCAGGCCCATAGAAGCAAGGCAATCACTGTCCGGGCGTTCGCCAATAGCAACTATCAAAGTGTCCAGGGCAATAGTGAACTCAGTACCGGGTATTGGAACAGGCCTGCGTCGGCCGCTTGAATCTACATCACCCAGTTTGTTTCTGACGCACTTGATGTCGGCAACGCGTCCATTTCTCGCATCTATTTTCACCGGCTGGACAAATGTTTCAACTCTGACTCCCTCCGCCTCAGCAGCTTTGATGTAACGTATACTTGTTGGCGAGACCAGTGTTTGAAGCCTTATACCTTCGGCCAGAGCTGCTTCGACTTCTTCGGCGTAAGCTGGCATCTCCTGGGAGGTACGGCGGTAGAGCAGCGTTACACTTGTGACTTTTTTCTGACGAATAGCCACTCTTGCGGCGTCCACTGCGGAATTGCCGCCGCCAACGATACACACGCGCCCTTTTGCCAATTCCTCGCCCCTCAGGTTAAAGGCCTTAAGGAATTGCATTGATGGATATACCCCTTGAGTGTCTTCTCCTTCAAGAGACAACCCCCAGCTTTTATCCGCCCCTATTGCCAGGAATACAGCCTCGAAACCGTCCTTAAATAATTCGTCGAGGGTTATGTCCCGACCCAGTGCTGTCCCGCTTCTGAGGGTGATGTTTTCATCAAGGAGCAATTTTATTTCCTTGCGTGTCACATCCTGAGGGAGGCGATAAGCAGGTATACAACTAATCAGCATCCCACCCGGCTCATCGGCTGCTTCAATGAGTGTCACTTTGTATCCAAGTAGAGAAAGATAATGGGCGGCCGAGAGGCCGGCGGGACCTGCACCTACGACTGCTATCCTGTGAACATCCTTGCCCCGAGGGACAGTTCTCGTAGGTTTGTAAACCGATGGGTCAACACGGTCGGTTATAAATCTCTTCATTGCCCGGATAGCAATAGCCTGGCCCCCACTCGTGCCAAGGTTGCATCTGGTTTCGCACTTGCGACCACAAACACGAGCGCAGACCGATGGGAACGGGTTGGCATCCCTGATAACTTTGTAGGCTTCTTCGTATTTACCCTTTTCAATCAGGGCAACATAACGCCAGACCTCTGTGTCCAGTGGGCAACCGGCCTGGCAGGGCGCACCCACCAGCTCTTTGCACACGAAAGCATCGCACTTTTTATCAATCACATGCCGGCGGTATTCATCTATAAAGTAATTAAGAGTGCTCAGAACAGGATTCGACGCCGTCTGCCCCAGGCCGCACATTGTCGTGTCCTTGACTACCTCCGCTAATTCTTTCAGGAGGTCCAGGTGTCCAGGTGTTCCTTCACCTCTTGAGATATCGTCGAGAATTTCGTACATTCGTTGTGTGCCCTTTCGGCAGGTGAAACATTTACCGCACGATTCATCCTTCAGAAAATTCATAAAATACCTGGCGATATCAACCATACAGGTATTTTCATCCATAACAATCATGCCGCCTGAACCCATAATTGAGCCGGCATCGGCCAGGCTTTCGTAATCAACGGGCAAATCAAACATATTGGCAGGAATACATCCCCCTGATGGCCCGCCTGTCTGAACTGCCTTTATCTTGGCTTTACCTACCGGGCCGCCGCCGATGTCGTAGACGATTTCCTTGATAGTTGTTCCCATCGGTACTTCGACAAGGCCGGTATTCTTGATTTTGCCGACCAGACTGAAAATCTTCGTGCCGCTGTTATTTTCGGTCCCGATTTTTGCAAACTCCTCAGCGCCAATCCTGAAAATTAAGGGTATATTGGCCCATGTCTCAACGTTGTTAATTGCTGTAGGTTTGCCGTCAATACCTTTCTGTATTGGGAACGGCGGCCTCTGACGCGGCTCACCCACCTTTCCTTCGATGGAGCGTATCAGCGCAGTCTCCTCACCGCACACAAATGCGCCGGCTCCCTTGACCGGTTTGACATCAAATGAGAAACCGGTTCCGAGAATGTCTTCATCCAAGAGCCCAAGCTCTCGTGCTTGTTTTATCGCGATATTCAAATGCCTGATCGCGATTGGGTATTCGTTGCGGACATAGACTATACCCTCTGTCGCCCCGGTCCCGAAGGCACCGATTATCATTCCTTCGATGATGATGTGTGGGTTGCCTTCAAGGACGCTGCGGTCCATATAAGCGCCGGGGTCACCCTCATCAGCATTGCACACAAGGAACTTGCCGCCGTTGCTGGTTTGTTTAGCCAGTAATTCCCATTTCAAGCCTGTGGGGAAACCGCCTCCGCCGCGCCCGCGTAATCCCGAACGTCTAACTTCTTCTACCACCCAGACGGCGCTGCCTTTGGCGAGTACTTTTGACAACAGCGAATATCCACCAGCTTTGATGTAATCATAAATGCGGATAGGATCCACCTTCTCGTTCCAGGAAAGAAGCCTGCGCACCTGTTTGCTAAAGAACGGTATATCATCCTGTCGTTCGATGGTCTTGCCCGTCTCCTGGTCTACGAAAAGAATATCCGTAAGCACTTTGTCCTTTGCTGCGGCCTCGACAATACGTTCCATCTCTTTGAGCCCTATCCTGGGGTAAAACACCCTGCGTGGTTCGACAAGTACAGAGGGCTCCATCTGGCAGAAACCATGGCATCCGGTGATGCGGAGACGAAGCTTCTTAGTCAGGCCCTGTGCCAGAATCTCGCGTTTGGCGACACGAATAAGGTCATTGGCGCCGCTGGCTTGTCCGCACGTCCCTGTCGGAATAACTATGCAAGGAATGCTTTCGTCACTGGCGTCAAAAAGCACACTCTGTAATTCCTTCAGCTCATTTATAGAAGATAATTTCAACATCCTGTCACCTTGCAGAAGTCCTTACGTCACTCAACTTTTTCTCCTTCGAGCTTTATTAAACCAAATCCAAAATATGGTTTTTACATCCACGCCGCGAACAAATTTGCAATATGCCTCCGCCATCGACGAGCATCCGCACCATCGGCGCAGCGCATACGGAACAGTCCGACGTGCTGGGAAATAGCACGCCACAATGCGGGCAAAGAAAACTCACCACCGAGTCTATGGAGACGTCAAACTCGGAAGCAAAATTGTAACTGCCATACAGGCAGGAAAGCCTGAGCCAGCCTTGCTTGCGGCCGGAGGATATGGTCACCCGGATTGATGGGTGCCCGTCGATGTCATAGGTATCGTCATTGAGGCTGTGGTTACAGTGGGGACAGTTTACATTGAGGGGGAAGATCCGTTTATCCTTTCCTATCTCAAGTGTGCCAAATCCATTCCGAGCCTGCTCTAATAGTTGACTAATCCTTGATTTTCTGACTTTAGAAAAGTAGTGCCCGTCGATAACAACAACCGGCCCAAGCGCACAGGCACCCAGGCAGTTCACCGTCTCCAGCGTAAATTCCTTGTCGGGAGTTGTTTCTCCGGCCTCGATTCCGAGTTGATGCTTTAACTCTTCGACAACCCTTGGTGCTCCTCGTACGTGGCAGGCTGTACCAAGACAAGCATAGATAAGATGCTTACCTCGGGGTTTCAAGCTGAAAGAACGATAAAATGTAGCAATACTATATACATCTACCAGCGGGCGGCCTGTCTTGTCGCTTATTATTCTAAGCGACTTTTCGGGAAGATAACCATATTCAGCCTGGATTTCTTCCAGAATGGCGATGAGTCCGCCCCTGTCCTCGGTATGCTTCTCCAGGATCCTTAATATATCTTTCGAATCTATGTCTTCCGCTGACTGCGTGCCCGTGTTAGCTGCCACCTGAGCATTCTCCGTCAAAGAATAAAACTTTTGCTTTTCACAACCATTATAATAAGTTAAACTAATCAAGAAACAATGTGATTGCCTTGGAAAAAGCAAGGGGATATGATATACCAGTTTTTGTGGCGTACCGAAAGGATTAAATAATAATAATTCTGTCAGGATGGCTTATAATGCATATAGAAACGCTAAAGATATTTTGTGATTTGGTGGAGTTGCGAAGTTTCTTAAAGGCCGCTGAAAAGCATCTTCTAAGTCAATCAGCGGTCTCCCAGCAATTGGCACAACTGGAGCTTAGACACAAGTGCCAGCTTGTCAACAGGAAGAAGAGGCCTATTGAGCCGACAAAAGAAGGCCAGTTGTTTTACGGGGCAGCCAAAGATGTATTAGAAAGATATGCACAATTAAGGAGTGATCTCAATGCCCTGAAGTCGGCCGGAGCCAGTAGAATAAATATAGCTGCGATATACAGTATCGGCATGCATAGTCTGCCGGACTATGTTAAGAAGTTTATGGTCAGCTATCCGGATGTTAACGTCCATATTGAATACTTGAGTTCGGTCCAAATCTACGAGTCGGTCTTGGCTGGCGATATCGATATCGGGCTTGTGGCCGTTCCGAAAAAGGATAAAAGACTTAATGTATATGATTTTGAGGATGAGCCGCTGGTTCTCGTCTGTAGTCCAAAGCATTCTCTGGCAGGCCAACGCCAGGTCGATATTCACCATGTGCAATTTGAGCGATTCATCGGCTTTGAGAAAAACACCCCCACACGGATATGGATAGACGGTATTTTCCAGCGTTACAATATTATTGTCCGTCCGGTGATGGAATTCGATAACGTAGAGACTATCAAACGAGCGGTGGAGATAAACTCGGGGATAAGCATATTGCCGCAGACCGTAATACCGCAGGAAGTTAGCAGCGGCACAATAAAGGCAGTTGAATTGTCGAATGAGACTTTTGTTCGACCAACGGGCATAATCGTTCGCAAAGGTAAGCTTTTTGGAAAGGCCGGCCGATACTGTATCGAGATGCTCAGCAAAAAAACGTGACGCATGAATAGTGACTAAAGTGTAAAGTGACTATAGTGCCTAATATGCAGTAAGACTCGAGCTAAAGAAAAGATTTTGAATTTGGTACAAATACTGGATTGTTTTTGTAACTTTAGCTCACTTTAGCTCACTTTAGACACTTTAGCTCACTTTAAGTACTTTAATGTGATGTCAATTAAAGCTGTAATATTTGACCTGGATGGCACAATAACCCAGCCTTACTTTGACTTTGACGCTAT
>DUZJ01000005.1 GCA_013349615.1 Planctomycetota bacterium
CTTTCTCCTTCCTGTGATGGACGGGAGGATGGAGATAGAAAAAGAGCCTGCCGAAGAGCGATCCGGCAGGACTTGCCACACAGCATTGTATATCTTTGCTCAACTACGCCGCAGCATTTTTTTGCCTCTGAAATTGGGTTTGTTTTGGGTTTGAATTGGGTTTGTTTTGGCATTTTATTGGCTTTAATTGGGTTTGATTGGGTTTGTATTGGGTTTGGATTGGGTTTGTTTTTCCCGCGTTTACCAAGTGTCTTATCTTCGTAATCCTTTGTTGAAACTCGGCTTACGTTCATTTGGTCTTTTTGGAAATTGGGTTTGTTTTGCATAAAATGAGCGATTTGTAGTGCGCTCACTACAGTTGTAGAGGGGAAATTAGTGAAAAGTGAGCTAAAGTGCCTAAAGTGAGCTAAATTTTGATTCTCGATGCTTGTATATCGTATATCGTATTGCGTATGTCGTAATGGATTCCCGCCTGCGCGGGAATGACAGGTGTGACGGGAGGCTGTCGATTTTGGGGCGTTTGGGCGGTTTGGGAAAGCCGAATGATTATTGATTATTGATAAATGATTATTTTTTTGAATATTCACCATTCACCATTTCCTTCTTTTTGGCTTCTGCAAAAAAAGAAGCGCCTCTATAAATGCACGGATGTGCGCGTTTGATGCGAAAAATGGGGTGTTTTTGACAGGATTTACAGGATTAAGTTATTGGTAATAAAGAAGTTAAAATTTTTTATTTTTTTGGGATTTTGTCGTTAGGTATGACCGGTTTTGGTTGAAAAAACACGAATTACACGAATTTTTTAGACGCAGATTACGCTGATTTACGCGGATTTTGTTTTTTTACCACGAAGGCACGAAGGGCACGAAGGGAAATTAGACGCAGATTTCGCAGATTACGCGGATTTTTACGGATTTAACGGATAAAAACCATAATAATTCTGTCTTTATAAGCAAAAATGACCAAAAATGCACAAAAGGGACAAAAAAATGACCAAAAAGTGCTTTATAAGCACATAAATTTAGAAAATTTAGGGCTATTTTATTGGCCAGCCGCCGTTGACACGAGGCGCAATACTTGTGCATAAGCACTCCTTTGTTTTATCTAATATAAGGAATACCGAAATCTTCAAAAATCTGCCGTGTTAAGTTCTCCGACCGCAAGTGATCTCCGCATTTTTCCATAAATGCGGTGTAAAGTTTTTGACTAAGATCCCTTATGTAAATTTCGTACTCTTGCACTGCTTTTTTGATGACTATTCTACTTTTCGGGACTTTTAGAACAAGCTCATCTTTCTTTTTCGCATAAACTATAAACTTTCCCTTCACCTCACTGGCCACTTCCATCAAATGTTGTCCTTCTGCATCACAAATTTCATGATTGTCAAAAAAGCTTTCTCCAAGTTTCAATTCACCTTGCGGAACTCCAATCTCTTGATATTCCGTCTGCGACAAGCATCTAACAAATCCTTCTGGAAACTTAACAGGCCCATTTGGAAGAAGCTCGTCGCTAACCTCTTCGCACAACTTTGCATAATCCTGCGCAACCCGTTTCTTTTTCTTCGACGTCCGCAGTTTAGGCAACAAATAACGTTCCTCAACAAGCCCAACAACCCCTGCTAAAATTTGACTCCCTAACTCCTCTGGTAGTCCTAATGATTTAAGAACCTCCTTTTCAAACTCTATCCTGTCTTTTCTTTTCGCTTCCGTTTTAATATCTTTTATACTTCGTTTACAAAGTTTCTCGAATGCCTTGCCTGCATTCTTTTTAAGATTTAATAAAACATCTTTTTCTGGAACAAGTATTCTCTTCCAATCTATACCATTGAGCTTAAGCGCTCCGTCTCCAAGAGCTATTCGACCTATTATTTCCTTCTGGATAAATGTCCCAGCACTGTTCAGATATATTCCTAATGCAGCAAGCGTGCCTTTGTCTTTGGAAACAATCTCAAACAAATTATTATCGACCTGTGCGTTACAGAAATTTAAGATGCATCGCAACTTGTTCCCGCTGAACGCCGGCAACAGTACTAAACTCGATTCCCTTTTCGGCAACTCATACCAACGCATTCTATTACTAACAGTTGGCACTTCCATCCACCGATTTCCGTCTTTGGTTTTTTGCGACTGTGCCCATTGAATATATTTCAGTGCCTTAGTCCCTTTTAATTCTGATTTATCTTTATGACAGAGAAATGCATATAACTTTAAGTCTTTTTCCTTTAATTTTATACCATCACATTCTTTGGGCGACTCAATTACCGGCTTCAAGAATTTACGCTCAATTCCCCAATGCTTTACCTCATCCTCCGTTAAATAGAAAAATTTATTTATGCCGGTAGTAATACCCCTGCGTATATCCACTATTTCACCCAACGGCACAAACTTATCTGCACACTCTCGAAGTATCTCAAAATATATATCCGGTGCTCTTAAATACTGCCCCCATTTTACAGTTTGACCTGCCACTGCTGCCTCATCGGCTAAATCTCCTTGCCGAATCATCCTTATCC
This sequence comes from Planctomycetota bacterium, assembly GCA_013349615.1. Taxonomy (GTDB): domain Bacteria; phylum Planctomycetota; class Phycisphaerae; order Sedimentisphaerales; family Anaerobacaceae; genus CS2-K091. Next base: position 2,513 of record DUZJ01000005.1, read on the forward strand.
TTACTTCTTCATCTTCATAAGAGATAATCTCCGGCTGTCTAACGTATTCTTCGCAAATAGGCGCAAAATTCTTACAGCCATCCCCTCCCAAAAATTCACTTGTTTCTATCTTCTCAACAAACTTATCAAGTCCAATCCACCGCGCCTGTGCGTCAGTCGATGCGTCTTGGGGAAATAACTCAGCAAGCGTCTTTTTTAACTTCACAAAACGCACAAAATTATTCTTATTTGCTTCTTGCTCGTCCGAACGTTCAAGAATCGTAAACACCGTATTAACTGCTGACTGCTCAAACCACGGCTCACACCTGCTCTCGCAAATCGCAATAACCTTAAATTTAGACAGGAAAAATCTCTGTAATTCATACCCGTAAGCAACATCAAGCCAGGAATTGCTTGTTACAAATCCCATCCGCCCCCCATTTTTTAGATGTGATGCTGCGTGAAAGAACAGATACGCATAAATATCCGCCTGTCCGGATAATTGCAAAATATGATTTGTTATGTGATTATTTCCCTGAATCTTGTTTTTAAAGAGTAAGGGATATTCTTTTCCCCAACTTTCATACAAAACACTCTCTAACTTTTTCTTATATCCTCTCTCTGCTTTCTCAATCTTTTCTTGCCTGATAAATGGGAAATTACCAACCAGAACGTCAAATTTTGGTATCTTTTCCTTTACTAGTTCGCCGGTTTTTGCGGTCCTCTTCGGCGGCGGAAATTCAAAACTTTGGCCTGGCAGCACGTCAAAAAAATCCTTCGATAAAACTCTTGGGAAATTCCGGTAATCACTGAAATCCTGTCTGAACAGGTTTATTGTTGCAAGCTCAGCCGGAAACCCTGCAATATCAAAACCCCACACCTGACTGAGCAGTTCATGATGCGTTTTTCTCTTTGCACTCAGACCCCGCAGTTTATTATAGCCGCGAATCAAAAATGTCCCCGTCCCGCAGGTCGGATCCATTACACAGTCTTCACCATTACGCACACAAAAGGTAACTATCAAATCCACCAGATTATTAGGCGTAAAATACTGTCCAAGACTGTGCCTGGCATCTTCGGGGATGAGTTTCTCAAATACATTCCCTATAACATCAAGAGGCATTAACTCAAAACTCCAGTGCGCAAGGTGCTCTGTAAGCTGAATTATTATTTTCGCTGTATTAGACGAAAAATCTATCTCGTCCGTAATATCCGGCTCGAATATCGCCTGATAATCGACCTCAAGCGCCTGTTGGAATAATTCCCTCATTCTCCTTATTGCTGTCTTATAACTCTTAGGCGGCAACTCCATTCTCGGCAAATCCAAATTGTGCCTGCGCAAGGTCATATAAAACATAATTTTACCAATTATTTTATATGCAATCTGCTGAGATAAAGTCTCGCGGTAATCCTGATCATACTTATTGACACCCTGCTTCTTGGCCCACGCATTCAACTTTTTGTTAAAATCCTTATTTGCTATCGATTTGTTTATATCTTTTAAGAGTGTACCGGCCATCTGTTCTGAAGCATTAGCTACTAATCCCACAAAAACCGTAGTATCTGCAACTGGCAAATTTATGTTTTCATCTTTATGTAGTCTTGCAAGGTCACGCAATAACTGAGCACACATGCTCTGCAACAAAAGCGATTTTTGCAGGTCTCTTATATCATCTACAGACTGTATCCGCGCGTCCGGCCCAAATTCACGAACTTTATCTTTTTCTTTAACTGTTGTTCTGGTTTTTGCGGGCGTTCGCCAAATAATCGCAGTTTGCATATTCCAGGTAACAAAATACTTGGCCTTCAAAGTCTGAGCCTTTTCTACAGCGTCTTTTAACAATTTAGCGTCGCGCACATCTGTAGTAGGAGTTTTCAATTCCCACCCACAAAACGGCCGTTGACATGCAAAATCTAACGTAAGAAGTACATCTGGAAATCTCACAGTTTCTAAGCCATAAAGGCTTGAGTCGCCTGTAGCGTTTTCAAACGGTAGCCCCCCGTGTGATATTTGCTCTTTTATCCATGAAATAACTTGGCTTTGAAATTCCGGCTCGTTTGCTTTTGTTTTTGCCATTCAAATCCCCACACTTCCCGTCAATATAAGAAATTCCGCCATTTTGTTTTTTCTCCATAGCCTTTATTATAGCCAGATTTACGGCAATATTAGCATCAAGAGGAGGAAGATGCAAAGGAAAAAAGTTTATCAGGTAATCAGGTGGTGAATATCGAATATCGAGTAAGGAATAACGAATATCGAAGTGAAGGGGGAAGGAGGCAAGGGGAAAAAGACATTGTATTCCTGTCGTGGGCACTCCGGGCCGAAGACCTGGAAAAAAATAAAGCACCCCCAGCCGAAGACCGGGGCTAAATATAAAGACTACACCCCCGGCCGAAGACCGGGGCTAAATATAAAGACTACACCCCCGGCCGAAGACCGGGGCTAAATACAACCCACTGCAGTGCAGTGGGCTAACAACCCCGCCAACAAGTGGCGGGGCTTCCGGTGATACAATGTCAACGTTTTTGTATTGTTCCCTTCGGCTGCGCTCAGGGTAAACTCCCAAGCTCAGGATAAACTCAAGAGTGTATTTCAGAAGGTTTCCGAGCAGGTCTCACTTCGCTTCGCTTAGTGTAAACTCACCTGAAGAGGCAAAACGGTGCAAAACATCGCATTCTACCTTCTGACCCCCAAATAAATTTGGGGGCTAAACAAACCCCGCCAACAAGTGGCGGGGCATCCGGCATGGAATAGAATTACGTACCCCCGGCATAAAGCCGGGGGCTTTTGGAGAAATGATGTCCGGTTTTTCTTCTTCGAGGACGATATCTTCGAGTTTAATGAGGTCCATGTGCCTGTCACAACTGTTCCGGAGGTGTATCTTTTCGGGCCTGTGGCCTTCAGCGTTTATTATGATATCGTATTCCTGCAGCCACATTCCTTCCTTTACGCCGCCGCTTGCGATGAGTCTTTCGAAGCGGAACCGGCCGTCTCCATCGGTAAACACAATTTGGGCTTTGGCACGAGCCGGCTTCGTGCTGTTTTCTGAGTGGGCATCGAAAATGGCCAAGGGATGAGCACGGACCTGAACGGCCTTTATTGGCCGGCCCGCACTGTCTGTTACCCGGCCTATAACGTTCATCCGATTCGGGAAAACCATAGCCAGAAAGAACCAGCCGACGAGTAAAATGACGGCAAGCCCAACAATTGCGATGCACACGAACGTGAGCACTGAGATGGCCTTTAATATCAAACGGCCTATCATGCAATCGAATCCTTTCGTTAGCTATGGCGGCAAGCTAACCACGTAGCCATGCAAAACGCTACTTTCGGCTCAATTTTCCTATCTCATATTTCGTTGCACAGTTCACGATGTCCGCATCACTATCTCAGCTAAGATTTTCGGTGTGCATTGCACACGCTACCCCAGATTAAATAATGGTGGGGCAAGCCGCCACCCTACAATATATCTCATGGGGCAGGGAAGTAGAATAACATAAAAGAATGGGAAAGGGGAAGAAAAAAAACATTGTATTCCTGTCGTGGGCACTCCGGGCCAAAGACCGGGAAAAAAATAAAGCACCCCCGGCCGAAGACCGGGGCTAAATATAAAGCCCTGACGGTGCCGGGAAATAACAAAAAAGAAAACCCACTGCAGTGCAGTGGGCTAACACTAACAACCCCGCCAACAAGTGGCGGGGCTTCCGGCGATACAATGTCAACGTTGTTGCATTGTTCCCTTCGGCCTTGCTCAGGGTAAACTCACCTGAAGAGGCAAAATGGTGCGAAACATCGCACCCTACAATCTGACCCCCAAATAAATTTGGGGGCTAAACAACGCAGCCAGACCGCTACGACTTTCGAAGCCGGTTGGAAAAAGAATTTTTCGAGGGGCGGGGCTGGCTTTAGGAGCAAATAGATGTGGTGGAATCGGACGGCGTATTATGGTATTATGTGGTTTCGAAGGATGCAGGTACCCTGTCCATGAGGGCAAATGTGAAAATTCAAGCTGATATGTGACCAAAGAAGGACAAAAGCAAAGGAAAAAACAATGAGAAAGTTTATGCAAACACTTTGTACACTGGCATTTGCCATGATGCTTCCATGCCTTGCGTTGCAGGCGCTCAATGCGAACTCAGGCGTTGCAGGAGCGGCCGGCGACATCTTGATCGCGGATTTCGAAGGCAAGGACTACGGTGACTGGGAAGTTACGGGGAACGCCTTCGGAAACGCGCCCGTGAAGGGATCGCAAGCCAGCCGGCATACGGTGCGCGGCTTTGTGGGCAAAGGATTGGTTGACACTTACGTCGACCGTGACGGCCGGTTCAACGATGATAACACCGGCACGCTGACTTCCCCCGAGTTCAAAATCGAACGTGATTACATTACTTTTCTCATTGGGGGCGGTGCTCACGATACCACGTGCATGCAATTGCTGCTCGACGAGAAAGTTGCAGCTTCGAGTTCGGGAGAAGATGATGAGAAGTTAGTTCAACGCTACTTCGATGTCGCAAAACACAGAGGCAAAACCGCTAAACTTCGTATTGTTGACGACCAGAAAGGCGGCTGGGCGCATATCAATGTTGACCAGATCGTCCAGTCGGATGAGAGGCCCAAGACGCCTAATTTTCTTAGCGGACAAGAAAAAGAGATGACGCTGATGAGGCGATATATTTTGTTTCCGATCCAGAACGGAATCAAGAAGGCCCGCATTGATGTGAGTATCGGCGGCCGGAGCGTTCGGGAGTTTGACGCCGAGATCGCCGTATCGAAGGACAAGGTCAGTTTCTGGGCATTTCTCGACATCACCGCCTTCAAAGGTAAGGTCGCGATACTCAAAGTTAATGGAGTAACCCAGGACGGTATGGGGATGATCGTTCAATCGAACGCGATACGCGGTGCCGGCGATTTCTACAGCGAGCCGTTGCGGCCGCAATTCCACTTCTCGCAGAAGATCGGTTGGAACAATGACGGTAACGGTATGGTTTATTATGACGGCGAATGGCACCTCTACTTCCAGCACAATCCCTATGGCTGGAACTGGGGTAATATGCATTGGGGACATGCGGTCAGTCACGACCTGGTTCATTGGGAACAGCTGCCAATTGCCATCTACAACAAGAAGCGCGGCGACTGGGCGTTCTCCGGCGGCGGGGTTTTGGACGAAAACAACACGGCTGGTTGGCAGACGGGCACCGAGAAGGTGATCGTCGCCTCCTGGACCAGCACCGGGCGCGGAGAATGTATTGCCTACAGTAATGATCGCGGGAGAAGCTTCACCGAATACGAAGGCAACCCTGTGATTAAACATTCCGGCCGCGACCCGAAGATCGTCTGGTACGAACCAGGTAAGCACTGGGTCCTGGTAGTGTACGACCATCACGAAGACGCTCCGTACATGGCCTTCTACAACTCGGCAAACCTCAGGGAATGGCAGTTCCAGAGCCGGCTCAAGGGCTATTACGAGTGCCCGGAACTTTTCGAATTGCCTGTGGATGGCGATACACACAAAACGCGTTGGGTTGTCTTTGCCGCCGATGCAAGATATGCTATTGGTAAGTTCGACGGCAAGACTTTCACGCCGGAGCACGAAGGCAAACATAGGGTTCATTACGGCAATTACTATGCCTCACAGTTGTTCAGCAACGCCCCCGACGGACGCAAGGTTCAGATCGGCTGGGCCCAGATCGCGATGCCCGGCATGCCTTTCAACCAGACATTCAGCTTCCCGCACGAATTGAGCCTTCGCACAACCGAGCGCGGCATCCGTATGTTCGCCGAGCCCGTAAAAGAAATCGAGAAAATATATAGGAAGAAACAGACCGCAAAGAAAAAGAATCTTACCGAGGACAAGCCGGTCAGGTTGGATGTTTCGGGAGATATTTTCGACGTCACTGCAACCTTCGAGCTGGGAGACGCACAGGTTCTGGGGCTCGATATCGGCGGCAATCGCATTGAATATAGCGTAGAGACCGGCAGGCTTCAGGACGCTCGGCTGAAACCAGTTGACGGTAAAGTAACCATTCGAGTGCTCATTGACCGACCGATGATGGAGATTATCGGCAATCATGGCCGGGTGTTCATTACCAGGCCTCGCGAGAAGAAGGGCAAGGTCAAGACTGTAGAAGCCTTCGCCGTCGGCGGAAGAGCCAATCTTGTGAAAATCGAAGTCAACGAGCTCGAATCAATCTGGAAGAAGTAGTTTTCAGTCTCCGTCCGGCAAAGAAACGCCTGTAAGAAAGTGAATACGGTGATGCGTATCGCAAGAAGCATCTCTGCAGTGGATACACACGTCTGCGGCGAACCGGGTCGGGTGATTGTCGGCGGGGTGCCGGATGTGCCTGGCAATACCATCTTCGAAAAGAAGTGCTACCTGGAAGAGCACGGCGACCACCTGCGGAAGATGATGTTGCGTGAGCCGCGAGGTTACCCGGCGTCAAACTGCAATCTGATTCTCCCGGCGTGTCATCCCGATGCGGATGCCGGCTTCGTCATCATGGAACAGGTAGAATACCCGCCGATGTCGGGAACCAACACGATTGCCGTGGCGACCGTTCTGCTGGAAACGGGTATGATATCGGCCGTCGAGCCGATTACCGAGCTCACGCTGGAGTCGCCGGCGGGGCTCATCGGCGTCCGTGCCGAAGTTCGGGACAAGAAGGTCAAGTCGGTGACTTTCGAGAACGTTCCCGCATTCGCAGTGCACATCGATGCGAAAATCAAAGTCCCCGAACTGGGCGAGGTCACGGTTGACGTCGCCTACGGTGGGATGTTCTACGTGATAGCAGAAGCGTCTCAGTTCGGTCTGAAGATAAAGCCGGACAACGCCGGTGAGATCATACGCATCGGGGAGATGATTAAGGCCGCCAGCCAGGAAGAGCTTCCCGTCTTCCACCCGCAGCAGCCGGAAATTGCCGGCGTGACGATCTCGCAGCTTTCGTCGGCGTCCTCCAGCCCGGATGCGGACATGCAAAACGCGGTCGTTGTCTCGACGGGCAAGCTGGATTGGGAGCGGCCCTCTACATGGACCGGCGCCTGTGATCGCTCGCCCTGTGGCACCGGCACGTGTGCGAAGATGGCGGCGCTTTACGCCCGTGGAAAGCTGGGCCTACACCAGCCGTTCCGACACGCGGGGATTCTTGGTACCGTTTTCACGGGCGAATTGATTCGCGAAGTGGATATCGGTTCTCCCTACCCGGCCGTGGTGCCGACACTCAGCGGACGGGCGTGGATTACCGGCACCGCCAACTACATGCTCGGTCCGGACGATCCCTTCCCTGAAGGATTCACCGTGGGAGATATCTGGGGCGGCGAGCTTTGATATGTTAGGAAAACAGGAAAGATAGAATGCACGAGACTGTAGCAACTAAAGATGGAGTTTCAAGAATGAGTAATTGTATAGGGTCAATCCGCAAGTGGAGCGCCGCCGCCTCGTGGTTCGCCGTCTTTGTTGCGACGTTCGTTCTCGGTAGGATGTGCGGCCCGACAGGAGCGCAGGAGCCTTCGTGGCAGCCTGTCAAGGGACATATTATGACGCGCTGGGCCAAGGATGTCTCTGCGACGAATGCCCTGCCCGAGTACCCGCGGCCGATGATGAAACGCCAGAACTGGAAGAACCTGAACGGTCTTTGGGAATACGCCATCCGGCCGAAAAGTGAGACGAACGGCCCCGAGAATTTCGACGGTCAGGTCCTCGTGCCGTTCTGCATCGAGTCAGCCCTGTCGGGTGTTAAGAAGAAAGTAGTCGAGACGGACATGCTCTGGTACCGTCGTGCGTTTGATATACCCAGAGAATGGGTAGGGCGGCGCATCCTGCTGCATTTCGGCGCCGTCGATTGGGAAACGACCGTCTGGGTCAACGGCCGCGAGGCGAGGCGCCACTGCGGCGGTTACGATCCGTTTTCCATTGACATTACTAATATGCTCAAAGAATCGGGCCCGCAGGAGATCGTTCTGAGTGTTTGGGACCCGACCGACAAGGGCCGGCAGGCGCGAGGCAAACAGCAGATCATTCCCGAAGGCTTCATGTACACGCCCTCGTCGGGCATCTGGCAGACGGTCTGGCTCGAGCCCGTGCCTTTGTCGTACATCCGCTCGATTCGCGTGGAACCCGACATTGACGAGAACTGCGTTTGGGTAACGGTTGACGTCGCCGGCCCGGGTGACGGCTACACGGTTCGCGCTCAGACACTCATCCCCCGGCCTGACGACGAGGAGACTCCTGAGCCGTCCGGGTTTGAGGGCAAGATCGGTCAACACCTGTGTATCTCACTACCAGGCGAACCGAAAACGCGGCTCTGGTCACCCGACTCGCCGTTCCTGTACGATCTGGACGTGACGCTGAAAGACCGGGCGGGGAAAACAATTGACACGGTCGAGAGCTACTTCGGCATGCGAAAGATATCGATAGGCAAAGATGAGCGCGGCATCAACCGCATCATGTTCAATAACAAGCAGATGTTTCAGTACGGCGTGTTGGATCAGGGCTGGTGGCCGGACGGTCTGTATACCGCCCCCACGGACGAAGCACTGCGGTATGACATCGAGACCATAAAGCGACTCGGCGCCAATATGGTGCGCAAACACGTCAAGTTCGAACCGCAGCGATTCTACTATTGGTGCGACAAGCTGGGCATCCTGGTATGGCAGGACATGCCGAGCGGAGGCGGCAACTCCGATGAGCGGAAGGGACAGTTCGAGCTGGAGCTCAGACGCATGATAGACGCATCGCGGAACCATCCGTCGATAGTCATGTGGGTTGCCTTCAACGAGGGTTGGGGCCAGTTCGACGCTCCACGTCTGGCCCAGTGGATCAAGCAGTATGACCCGACGCGACTGGTGGACCACGCCAGCGGCTGGGCGGACAGGGGTGATTTCGGGGACGTGCGAGACATCCACCTCTATCCGGGTCCGGGTGTTGGTCCCGCCCTGCCGAACCGTGCAATGGTCCTGGGTGAGTTCGGCGCCCATGGAATGGCGGTCAAGGGGAATTCTTGGGGTGATGACAGCAGGTGGAGCAAGTACGGCCCCAAGGAAGTTGCCCGTCTGACCAGGGCCTACCTGAGAACCATCCGTGCCTTGCGGCCGATGATCTATATGGGACTGTCTGGCGCGGTTTACACGCAGATCACCGACATCGAAAATGAATTGAACGGACTGATGACCTACGACCGGGAGCTCCTCAAGATGGATGCCAGGCAGATGACCGCCGTCAATTTAGAACTCTACGACCCGCCGCCGGTTGTCAAGACCGTGCTGCCCACCTCGCAGCAGACGCCCCAAATATGGCGCTACACAACCACGAAGCCGAGCGAGGATTGGTATAGGCCCGGCTACGACGATTCGGTTTGGAAGACCGGTGCGGCGGGCTTCGGTGAATACGATGTACCCACGAACATCGTACCTCCCAGAACCAAATGGACCAGTTCCGATATATGGATTCGCCGAACATTCGACTTGTCCGATAAGGACCTCGTCTCGCCGCATTTTCTGATCCACTATGACGAAGACGCCGAGGTCTATATCAACCGGCAATTGGCCGTGAAACTGCCTGACCACAATGCGTTCTACACGTTGGTCCCCCTGGATAAAGAGACCATGCGGCTGTTGAAGGCGAAGGCGAACTGCATGGCCGTGCATTGTCGAAACACGAACCGACCGCAGTACATTGACGTTGGAATCGTCGATGTCCTGCCCCCCAGTCGCGCAGCGGGGATTGGCTCCAAGGCCAAGGACGGCTCGACCCGGCGCTCTTCGTGAAGTATCCTTCGAGGCAATGAAAGAAGTAAAGGAGAAGACACGATGATGAATCAGATAAAATGGCTAATGATACAAAATGAAGCGGCGTGATTTTCTGAAGACAGCAGGTTCCTCGGTAATCACGCTGGCGCCGGCCAATAACCTGACTATGCAGGTAAGCTGGAGCCGAGTGCGCCACCGGGTTCTACGATGAAAACGCTTGATGAGGTCGAGCTGAGAATTCCACTTTCTCAAGAGACCACGCCGGGTGACGCCAACAGTTTGTATAAGATAACATCGCCGGGCAGTTAGCCTATGACGACGAATACTCCATCGAATACATGCATCAGAAACTTCGACCCTGGTGGTATAAACATTTCGGCGGACTCAATGCAATGTTTTCCACATTGGCAAAAGACTATCACAAAATTTTGAAACGATGCGATGCTTTCGATAAGGAGTTGATGGACGATGCCCGCAGGCTGGGATGGGAAGAATACGCACGGATTATCTCACTTGCCTATCGTCAGGTGCCTGCAAGCGGCAAGATAGTAGTCAGCCCCGATGGAACAGAGCCATGTTTTTTCCATAAAGAGTGTTTTTCCAACGGTTGTATCGGAACTGTTGATGTGTCGTATCCCGCTTCACCATTCTTTGCGTTTTTCTCTCCCAGACTGCTCAACGCTATGACTGCTGCAGTGTAAAGTGTGTAAATGGTATTCTCCGGTGTTGTCCGGGCGGTGCCTTTATATATGTTTCAATAACAGCCCTGCTTATCTTATAGCGGCTCAGGGCGACAATTACATAGGAGCTGCAGGGAGCACCTGGAACCGCAAGATTACATCCGCGTGAATTGAAACCATTGATTTTATAGGCATTCAGGATACGTCGAATTAATTGAAGTTACTCAATCTCAATAACTGCAACGTTCTCGGCATCGAGTGTAAGGAGAGTCTGTCCGTTATCCCACGTGATGATTTTTCCATGCACTAACTCGCGGCTTGTCGCCGGTGCGTTTTTTTCTAAAGTGATGGTTACGGTACGACGCTCGGCACTATCGTTGAAAATCGTGAGGTACCGGGTGCCGAAACGCTCGACGTAAATGTGGCGGTCGCTCGAGTGAGCGAGTGTGATCGGTTCCCACCCAGCCTCCGCAACCAGCCTGCATAGTGGAACAAACTTTTTGAAGAGGCCTCGATCGCGTTCGTAAAGTGTTGGGCGAGTGAAATATTGCCCCTGAGAAGCGTTGTGACTGAAGAAGCCGGGGAACATACCATAGGCAAGTGAACGCTTCATGTATTTTTCAACGAGTTCATGTGAGAACTCCTCGAAATTAGTGTTCATCAGAAAACAATACGGTTTGCTTCTGCAGATGACCCGGCGATAAAGCAGTTCGCTGTCGGACATCGGACGCCATGCTCCTCCAGGATTCCAGTTTGTTTCAGAACCCATAACATCCAACAGCGGTGCCAGCCAACATAGTCGGATGGGTGTAGAATTGGCCTTCATAAGTTTGTCAATAGCATGAACATCGCGAGCGATGGCTCGAACGTAGTCAAAGGCGACCAGTCCGCGGAAGATGGCCACCTTGCGGCTGTCCAATGAGAAAGTTAGGGGGGTTCCGGAAATGGCAAAGTGATCGCGGCGGAAGTTGAGCTCATCCGTTACATAGCCTTCGCTCGAGTCGATATATTCGCCATCCAGGTCGGCGCTGCGCTGAGGGCCATAAAGTTTCCTGCGAAGTGTCGGGTTCCATTTGTTTTTAAAGTCTGTAATTTCGCCCTGAATATGGGGCATAGAGTTAATACTCCAAACAGCACCGTTACACCAGGGAGTATTAAGAAGACGTGCTGTGAATTGTCCTGCTTCATTATGAAAGCCGCTGGTGAAGAGTGCTTTGGCACGAGGCCCTCCCTTTTTTTGGGCAAGACGCCGTGCTTCAGCCAGGGCAGCCTGCAGCGTGCGGGGCATCTCTTTGGGCATGGACATCCACCATGTCATCGGCTCAGTATAGCGGAAGGTTATGATTTTATGCTCGTCATCCCACCTGGTTTCATTGGTGCCTTCCTTGAATTTGAAACCAAAGTCCTGCCAGTCCCTGACCTCGCTGATTTTGGCAAAAGGCATCCAGAGACCTTGCTGAGGAGTACGACAGCGAAAATAATCAGGAAAGATTTCATAGAATCGGGCCAGTGCGGCACGAAACTGCCATTTCGAATCAAAGTTAAATTTGCAGAACCGCAAGAATGTTTTATGGCTCTCCGGAGCAAGACCGATATCGTAAGCAAGAAATAGTTCTTTTGTTCCTGAATTGTAGCCAAGCCGGAAAAATGCCGGATAAGCCAGGTCGATGCCAATGCCAAAGCCTTGTTCTTTACCGGCTACTCCTGCGAAAGGATAGCGTGAGAGCCGGCCGATGGCCCCTGCGGAAAAACCGGATGTGTTAAGATATTCACGTTCCGGCTCAACAGACACATTTCGACGTGGATTATGGAGCCACTGCAAATTTTTATTGGGGATTGGGACGGCATAAATCAGGGTAATCGCACGATCCTTGCCGGTCGTATCAGAAAGTGAGACATCGAAGAAAGTGACACCGTGGGATTGTTGCTGCTTTTGGTATTTAATTTCAAGGCCGAGAGCACAATGTTCGAGAGAAACAAAGTCTGTTTCGGCTGCTATATCGCGCACCTGGAATCCCTCCTTTGCAGAATGTACAGGCGAGACCGGCACACCGTCAAATAAGCAGGCACCCGTTGGCGGTCTTATCACGCGCAGTGCCGGAGCGCGGAACCAGGCCATGCCGGAATGACGACGTAAGAGCATGTGAAAAGAAACTGATTTGACCGGCTTTTCCGGGAATACAAAGACCTGAGCTTTCTCCCAGTCGTGACTGCCAATATTATATTGGTCGGTCTGACCCCATAGTGTAGTTCCATCGGAATAGATAAGGTCCAGATACAGAGAATAGTCGTTATTTCGACCTCCCCCAACCCCTTCAGCCTTGCTCCAGGCCACAGCTACAATGGGTTCGGGTTTGGTTTGGTTCAATATGATGTTTTGGGAAATACCTCGCTGGACCTGGGCATCGGCACCGTTGTCGCAAGAGAAAACGCTGCCGTGCTGTTCGTAACCTTTTTGCCAGGGTTGCCAGGCTTCCGGTTTGAGGAGATTCTCACCTGCATCATGGAGGTCAAGGACTTTCTTCACCACGATACCATCTGAAGCTACTTCATCCTCGATTTGCTGGTGAGACGATTTTGCATGCAAAAGCTGTCCTGATATCGAGCAGAAGAAAACCAGAAATAGAAACAAAAAGCGTTTTACATCAACTAAGTACATTGCATTGGATACCTTTCAGGCAGCGATGCTGGTACATAGCTTGCCCAAGTGTCATTAATCCTTCTTATATTTTACGTTTGTGTATGTTCTTCTACAAGGCTAAACTTGCCAACTCTTTTATGCTTAGTTGTTCCTTAGACTATGATTACGTAAATACCTGAACGTGATGACCTGCAAATGGTTTTTCCATTATATGTGATAGTGGGAGAGCTGCATTTGATTTCACAACGCAGTTTTCCAAATTTTGCCAGATCATACCGCCTACTCCGTTCGCGCTAACCTCATAATTGTAGAGAACCTGATTACAGCGAAGATACAGACTGGTCATAGTGCGCCACAAATGGGCAAGACACTGGAGTTTGAGCAAGCTTGTGGCATGCGAATTCTGCGCCGAGGCATCTGGCTGTGGGAGCGATTAGATGTACTTGAATCGGACGGCGTATTATGGTATTATGTGGTTTCGAAGGATGCAGGTACCCTGTCCATGAGGGCAAGTGGGAAAATTCAAGCTGATATGTGACCAAAGAAGGACAAAAGCAAAGGAAAAAACAATGAGAAAGTTTATGCAAACACTTTGTACGCTGGCATTTGCCATAATGCTCCCGGGCCTTGTGTCCGAGGTTCAGGCCGCTGAAAAGAAGGTGAAGGTATTTATTCTTGCAGGGCAATCCAACATGGAAGGCCATGGCCAGGTTCGCAGTCTCGATTGGTTAGGCCAACATCCTAAACTCGGTCATCTTCTGAAGAAACTGAAGAACGCCGATGGCTCCTGGGCGGTCCGCGATGATGTGACCATTTCATATCAGGCTGAGCACAGAAAAATGAAAACCGGTCCGCTTACCGTCGGCTGGGGCTGTGAGGAACACGAGGTCGGTCCCGAGCTGATGTTCGGCACGATTATGGGTGAACGCTGCGAGGAGCATGTCCTGCTGATAAAAACTGCCTGGGGCGGCAAGAGTGTGTGGTGTGACTTCCGCTCGCCGGGCGCCGGCGAGATGACCTGGGACGAGAAGCGAATCCTGAAACGAGACCACTGGCTCAAGCCGGGCCAATTCTACCGCAAGATGGTTGCCGAGATAAAAGAGTGCCTGGCAAACATCAAAGATGTTGTTCCAGGGTATAAAGGTCAGGGCTATGAGATCGCCGGCATGGCCTGGTTCCAGGGTTGGAATGACTTCTGCGAGTGGCATCTCCAATTGGACGGCAAACGCGTCGGTATGGGCCTCATCAAGCGTTATCCGCACAATCTCGCGGCGATGTTTCGCGACCTGCGCAAGGACCTCGATGCGCCCGACATGCCAATTGTGATTGGTGAGTTGGGTGTGGGTGGTCATGAGATGACAACCAGAGCAAAGAACCTCGATGAGCACGAGGCGGTTGCCATGGTGAAATTCCGCAAGGCCCAGAAGGCTGTGGCTGATGACCCGTCGCTCAAGAACGTTACCTTTGTGCCTACCGCCGACTTCTGGGACACACGTTTGCAGGAACTGCGCCGCCAGGCTGATGCGTACTGGAACGAAAAGCAGAAGCGGAAAATCAAGGATACGGACGATAACGTTCTGCCGACCAAAGAGCTGAACGATGAATACTCGAATCGGGGCGGGCACTGGTACTGCCACTACAACGGCTCGGCCGCAAACTACTCACTCATCGGCTACGCCCTGGCGGAGGCACTCGATACGGACCCTGACCTTGCCATGACACCGCCGATGGGCTGGAACAGTTGGAATGCGTTTGAAAAAGAGATTGACGAGAAGAAGATTAAGGCGATCGCCGAGGCGATGGTAAGTTCCGGTATGCGCGACGCGGGCTATATGTACCTGGTCCTGGACGACGCATGGATGGCGAAGAAGCGGGACAAGGATGGTCGCCTCGTGGCAGAGGCCAAGAAATTCCCCAGCGGAATGAAAGCTATCGGGGACTACATTCACAGCAGGGGGCTGAAGTTTGGGCTCTACGAAGACCGGGGAAAGCTGACGTGCCAGCAGTTGCCGGGGAGCTTTGGCCACGAGCGCATTGATATGGAGACCTTTGCGCAGTGGGGTGTAGACTACATCAAGATGGATAGTTGCTTCGCCGAGAACAACGGGAGAATGAGCTCGGAAGATTATGCTCTTTATCGTAAGTGGCTCAAGGCTGCAGGCCGGCCGATGGTGCTGAGTATCTCCGATTTTGGAAACGGGGCCTGGGCGTGGGGCGGGAAGGAATCCGCCCAACTGTGGAGGACTTCACATGACATCTACCCCTGGATGGGTTCGGTCTACGCCTGTGCGGAGACTTCGGCCGGGGACCGTGCCATTCATCCGGCCTTTAACGGACTCTGGCAGTTTGCCGGACCCGGTCATTGGAACGATCCGGACATGCTGCAGGTTGGCAATCTGAAGGGGATGGACGAAGACCGCAGAGAGATTGCTGATCGGGCCCACTTCAGCCTGTGGTGTATTCTTGCCGCTCCCTTGATGGCGGGCAACGACCTCCGCACAATGAGCGATAAGGTGCGCAAGGTCCTAACGGCACCCGAGGTTATCGCTGTGAACCAGGACAAGCGTGGTGTGCAGGGTTATAAGGTCCTCGAAGATGGTGGCTGTGAGGTTTACAACAAGCCGTTGTCAGACGGGACGACGGCCGTGTTGCTCCTGAACAAGGGAGACAAAAAGGCAGACATTACAGTCCGTTGGGACAAGATAGGTCTTTCGGGAGCGCAGCCGGTGCGAGATCTTTGGGCGCGGAAGGACCTCGGTAAGTTCAAGGATTCCTTCATGGCCCATGCCCTCGGCCAGCATGGGCACAGAATGATCAAGGTGGGCAGGCCTGGCCCACCTCTGCCTACAGCCGCGATGATGCCGCTTGAGAAATACACCGTGACCCGTAAAGGGGCCACTTACCTGAGCGACCTCTACTACATCTGGAAGGCCGGGAACGCACCGGTCTACAATACCACTTACGGCGGCGAACCGATCCGGGTCGCCGGCCAGACATTCGAGAAGGGGATGGGCTGTAAGAGCAAGTGCGCCGTGATGTTCAAGGTAAATGGTCGCGCTGACCGTTTCCGTGCTATTGTGGCAATGGACAAATCCTCCAAGGATAACGCTAATGGCCGGTTCCGCGTGTATAACGAGGACTTCTTTGCCAACCGTGTTCTTTGGGACAGTGGCAGGATGACTAAGGAAACACCGGCAAAGGAAATAGACATTGAGCTCAACGACGTACAATGCCTGATGCTTGTCTTCGACGGGAAAGATGTTCTGGGCAAATGGGCCAATGCGCGCGTGATTAACGAAGCTGAAGAAAACGCAATCAACAAAAACGACGCCAAAGCAGGAATCGTTACAGCCCATTCACGCGGTCTGCACGGGTACATCGGCTACAGTGCATCCCGGCCACAGGACCGTACAAACTACAGTGCGGGCATGGGTTTTTATTCCGCTGTCTGGCCGCTGATTGCCAAACCGATTGCGCACTTTCAAATCGGCTTGCCCAGCGCGTGGATAACGCCGGACAACTCCGACAACAAAGATACTCCGCTGGCTCCGATTGGTACCCTTGCCAGGGACAACTGGCCGGAACGGGGTCCTACCTGGTCGAGCGTTTTTCAAACTGTGGAAGGGGGCCTGGGTTACTGGGCTCGTAATCACTTCCGCTACGGCCCGCCAAAATTCAGTATGAACGCCACCCCGCAATGCTACGACTATGAGGTCGGATCACCCGGATGGTCATTCTTCTATAGCAGCAAAGCCCTGCCGGACAATCGACTGGGTATCGCCCAACTGAGCAACCGACTGCTTATTCCACCGGACGCACTGCCTTTCGAGGGCAATCCCAACGGCAAGTTCCTGGGCTACACATACATGGCCCTTCCCTTTACCAAAGCCACCACGGCCGAGCCTCCCACCGGCGATCAGGCCTGGACATGTTTCCTGAGTGCGGCCAACTTCAAAGGACCGATGGCCTATTATATCCCGGAGACGTGGAGCAAGATAGGCAAACTGTTTAATTATCCCTTTATCTATGGACGTGGACTCGACGCCCGTCCGGGCAGGATGGGCGGCGGCGCCATGGAGATCAACACCGTGCCGTGTTTCCGGTCCCAAGACTCCAAAGGTGTCGTTTATTCAAAGCTACCGAAATTGCAGTTCCCGGTAGACGAGCAGGGAAGAACGCTGCTTGTGCAGGACGTGACGTATTACTCCAGGGCGGCCCTTTATGACGCCTTCAAGGCATGGCGGGACGGCGGCCCGGCCTGCTCCGGACGGTTCGACGACAGCGGTGCCTGGAAGTCGACGTTGAGGACGCGTACACCGGGTTTCGATCAAGGCGGCAAGAGAATCACAGGTGTTGACAAAGTCTTTAACACCAAGGTATTTGAATCCAATGTATGGGGCCTGGAGTGGTACGATGGCACTACCAACGCCAACGGCTATTTTCCACAATATTTCAAACATGTCGGTGACAAGCGCGTGGCTGTGTCCGCTGCGAACGTGCCCAAGGAGACACAGCTTCTGACAAAGGAGTTCAGACTGGCGGGTCGTGGCGAGCCCTACACCTCACCGGCAACCGGCGCCTGGACCAAGCCCGGCCCGAAGCGTGGGCCCTACACGGTCGATCTTGCGGACGGCTCGACCGTCACCTATTCCTGGTATCGCTTTGTCGAGCAGCCGTCCTTCCGGCAATATAAGTGGAGTGAGAATAAGAGGGCGAAATTACAGGCTTTTGTCGAAAAAATCCATGCCAGTTGGCCGATGGACAGGGACTACATGGCACCACCCAGCAGCGGAAGCCTGGCGAGACTCGATCCGGCCCTGCTCGTGACGCCCCCCGAGGGTCTGGAAGTTGGTTACGTGCCTATCGTGACACGTCAGGAAGATGCCTCTGAGTAAAGCAGGCCTGCGGGATTGCCCCCCAACAAGCCCAAAGGGGGTGACACGTAAGGACGGTTTGAGTAAATACAACATCGATGCGTCGAGATTTCCGCGCGGTCGCGGTCCGCAAGGTGATGTGATCCGGATCAATAATTTCGTCCGATGTGTCCGCGGCGGTGCTGCAAAAGCGCGGGCCACCGGACCGAAAGTTGAGATGAAGCCGGCAACAAGGCGCGGTCCGTTCGACGGGCAGGCGGACACCTTTAATTAACAGTTTTCTGTGTTTTTTGTGCGTTTGGGGGGGGGATTTTTCATATATTTTCGTTGATTTACCGTGGCGTCTATGGTATACAATTTTGTTATCTTCACCGATAGAGTAAAGCTATGCACGGAGAGAATAAGCTGCAATGGATTTGCGGCTTAAACGAGCACGATGTAGCTGTGTCATTTTTTATGGGCGGAAAAAGGGTGATTATTTTCTCAGCAAGCGCGAACAACAGACAAAAAAAGTTGCAAATTAACAGGGAAACTGTTAAAATTAGTGTATGTAAGTCCTTGCTGGAGTGGGACATATAGATTTGGCTTTACAAAACTGTACGTTTCCCCTCTGATGTGTCGATAAAATATGAAGAAAAGCGAAGCTGACTTGTAGTTGTGTGCTCCCAGAAGGTATGCAAAACTGCGAGGGGAATCTTTGGTGCGGACAATGGCAGTCGAAGTAGTATACGAACGTGTCGGCGTTATGAAGATAGCAATGCAACGCAGGCAGATGATAGATAAAGGCTCTTTGGCTCCATTTCATTGGTTCAGTGAAAAGGCTAAGACCGCTTAATGAATGAGGATAGGCATGACAGAAATGCCAGAATGCAAACAGGGCAAGAATAGGCGAGAGAAGAAGTATTCTGAGGTCACTCGCCACCTGGATGTAAAGACACGCTTTCGTCCTCGAACTATTTTCGAGATTGTCTGGGAAGGGATAAACCGCCTTTTTCTCAGAAGAAGGATACGCCGGTTGTTTGGCTTCGAGGAGGGCCGTATATCAATGGTTGTTAGCGAACTGGCCGATCCTTCTGAGCCCGGCATGGCGGTTGCAGAGGCAGAGATGGCAGGCGTTGCGCGGGCGAGTCTGGACCTAGGCTACTGTTTCGGCGCCTATAATGTATGGCCAGAAGTATGTAAAAGTAAAACAGAAAAATACCGCAACGATAATCTGTTTTTGATTGGAGGGCCTGTACATAATTATCTTTGCAATGACCTAATAGGCAATAGAACAGAAGGAACGAGGTTCTCCAAAGATGGAAATATTTTGCATTATCAAGGAAAAGATTATACTTGTAGATTTCGAAATGATGGAACGCCTGAAGAAGATTACGGCATTATAATAAAAATGCCCAATCCCTTTAATCCTGAGCGATGGATTATTATATGTGCTGGTTGTCGCGCTTTCGGCACACTCGCCGCCACAATGGCACTTTGTAATCCCGTTGTTTTACCAAAGATTTCCCAACTGTACGGAGAAGGGCAACCTTTTGAGATACTTGTGCGTGGGCTCTGGTTGGAAGAGAACCCCTACCCAACAAGTTTCGTTTGCGAATTGAACTATTCTCTCAGACAATTGTGGATTCTTCGTGTGCGACAATTATTATCCTGGATAGGTTTTATATTTGCTTTCGGTTTTGCTATCTTGCTCTTCAAGTCAACAGGTATGGCCGTTGTGTGCGCTATATCAGCATTGGGTGCGTGGGGTATTGACTATAGCCTAGCTGGTGTTGAAGAAGTGTAAGTAGACTTCAAGTTATGGATATTAAGATAATATTCCCCGGCCTGGAACATCTGACAAAGGCTTTGAGGACAGCATGGAGAGGAATGCCCGAAGCAGTTGCCCGCAATTTGGCCGTAGACCTTTACATTGTCTTGATCACAATAGTCTACCTTATTTTCGGCAAAGATTGGAAATTAGTAGCCTTTTTGGTTTGCATGTTTTGGATCGGTGGATGTTTCACTATCTCCTCAATTTGTGCCCGCAAGCTGAAGAATAAAAATCTTCCTAATGGACGAGACCAAGCCACTTTGCCCGAAAAATAACTACAATAAAGATAGTGCTTTTGTCATCATAAGCCCCTGCATTCTCACTGATGTTCTACGGCAGGGATGGGCTTATTACATTCTTGGCCAGCCTTGGGTGTGGTGATGGTGGGAAGGATAAGAGATGAAATCAGGGACTGTCGAAAAGTGGATTAGACGCTGTATTCTGGCATATCCCGTGTTGTTGCCTGCCGCACTTTATGCAACATGGGTGTTTGCCAGGCTATCTTTAGGTAGGTGGCCCCGCACATCACTTGATGACCCTAAATATATCAACATGCTCGTTTCGTGTGCCCACTCCTTTGTATTATTGCTGTGGATTGTTGGACTACCCACATACGTGGTCTTGGCGGTATTCACCTTGGGATGGGGTCTACTTCGGTGTCTACGTAAGCAACCCCATGGCATAAAGCTGGCAGTGTATGCTTGCCTGTCCATGGTGTCATTGGTGGTGGCAATCCGTTTCATTTACTGGGACCCACTTTCCGTTTTTGAATGGTTCATGGATTGATCCTTTTCCTTAATTGCTTAAACCTGCCTACAGAATCTCCCACAGTGGCTCTCAGAGGTGTTTTACGCTTGCAGCCCTTTTTTTATTTTTCCGTCCGTGCAAATAGACCTGCGGTAAAACCGCAGGCTAAATATAGATGGGCAAGAGGAAGGAGATAGAAAAAGAGCCTGCCGAGGACTGGTCCGGCAGGCCCAGTTAAACACGATTAATTTACTCTGTTCAGCTAAACAAGCTTCATTTACTGCGTTCGGCGTCTTCTGAATGTACGGACAACCTTTTTCCCCGTCACCTTCTGGCTGCCTCTGGAAGTCTTCAACTCTCCGGCAAGCTTCGCCTCCTCCACTTTTCCTTCAAAGCTCATTTCGAATTTCCGCTCACCGAATTCGATGACCATCTTAAAACTAACCTTGCCGTCTTCAAGATTGACCTTCTTGACGGGAAGGGACCCGTACAGGCCGCTCATGTCGGGATTGACCATGAGCCTCTGTTTACGAGGGCCCCGCTCCTCGGAAGCGATTTCAAGAATCCAACTGCCGATAAGGGGAGTGCCAATTAGTTTGCCTTCGGCAGTAAGCTCGCCCCTTTCCGACTTGAACGCGCCGGCAATAGTATCGCCACGGACTGTTCCTTCAAAGGTGGATTCGAACTCACGGTCACCATACTTGCTTGTTCTTTTGAAGGTCAGGGTGCCTCGTTCGTACTTCAGAGCCGTGATTTGGCTCTCGCCCCTGCGACTCTGCCATTCGGCTGATAGGTTGCGCTCCTTGTCAGCCTTGATTACAAGCGTTCCGGTAATCTCCCTTTCACCAACTTTGTACTTCATTGCCCAGCTCCCGACGGGCCTGGGCGTGCGCGGGCTGCGCTTGCCTTCGAGTTTAGACTCCCCTCTGTCGCTCGACAGTGTTCCGGAGAGTATCCCTTCCTCGATGGTCCCTGTGAACTTCGTCGTGGTGGATTGACCTTCACGATTTTGACGGACCTGAACGAAGCTGAGTTTATTTTCCTCAAACTTCACATCTTTCAGCTCGCTAAGTCCCCAGAAACTGATCCACTGACCTGTTCGGTTGCCCTCTCTGTCCCTGGAAAACGACAGAATGGACTCAAACTGCCGCTCGCCGAAACTCATCTTGACCAGCCAGTCGCCGTAGAATCCGCCTCTGCGGGACCGAGATGACTGGGCCGAGGCCTGTGCCGAGACCTGTGCCGAGGAGATGACCAGCACTACAAGTGCACAACACAGGACCGCCTTTAGAAAAACTTGGTGTTTCATAATGTGTTCCTCCAAAAAAACATAATTATTTGTAAGATTAACCTGTACCATACCGACTTCCGATTGTCAATGAAAAAATATATAAAAATATATAATCAGGGCTTTCCATAAGGCATTGTATATCCCTGCTCAACTACGCCCTTGAGCTTCATTCCTGATAGAATACCAGGTCTTTCAGCCAAGGTTTACCAAATAAGCCGCTCAGAGCGGGAGTGGCGGAGAAGCCTGGAAGGTGCTCTTATGCAGGACAAGCAGCCGATATTGTTGCCAAACTCACACACAATCTCAGCACAGAGATGCTTCCGGGGAGAGGGGTAGGTCTTTTCAGAGCACCGCCTGTTTTTGGCCCGTTCGACTCCGCTCAGGGCCGCCCTGAGCGAGGAAGCGAGTCGATGGGTGGCAGTTTTGAGGGCATAGAAAAAACCCTATAAGGCTAATACTCATAGGGATATATAACAACGAGGCCGAAGGGACTTGAACCCTCAACCTTCGGATCGACAGTCCGATGCTCTATCCAATTGAGCTACGGCCCCAAAAGTTTTTTAGCTCTTTGCATAATAGCAGCTTCACCTATAGTCTGTCAAGAGTTTTGGCAATATAAGAGGGAAAAATTAACAAAAGTGTCATTTTAGTGCCAGCCAACTTTCGTGCTTTTCATAAATATCCAAGCGACAGAAGGTAATGCTTCAATTGAGAATTCCGAATTTTATCATTTATGGTAGATTTGTGGCACGGCCATCCTGGCCGTGTTTCCATTGGCTGGAAGCCCCTGCCATGTGTTTACTTTTTTTCTACATTCTGAATTGTGAGTAAGAAGGCCTGCGGAGAAACCATCGGGATGTAAGATAAGTTTCATAGACCTTTTAACACAGAAAATTCTTGCGGCGACCGGCAACAAACAATACATTGTGTGTCCGACGAAGGCAAATAATATCCGGCATTGCCCCGTAAAAGGATTTTCTAACCGAATCTCGGTACAGTTGGATTCCGTAATATGTATGTACTAATCGCAATGGCTTTGGCACTTCTGCTGCTGATTTTTCTGCTGCGTCTAAAGGTCAAACTTGGACGTTCAATGCTCATTTCTTCCATCGGGCTGGCCGTGCTTTTGAGGGTAACACCGGGCGAGTTTTGGCACGCTGTTGTCTACGAGTGGCACAATAAGCCCCTTGTCCAGACAACAGGATACCTTTTCGTTACGCTAACGGCATTGGTGGTGCTGGTCAACGTGCTTGGAGCTGCGATGAAAAAGACGGGCGTCTCACAGCGCCTGGCACCTGCACTTCAGGGCTTGTTTAGAAGCCGTCGTCTTGCTCTCTCGGTGATACCGCTGATGATGGGTATGCTGCCTACACCCGGTGGGATTATGTTATCGGCGCCGATGGTCCGTGACTTAGGTGACCGTATCGGCGTGGACCGGACGCGCTTGGCAGCCATAAACTTTTTCTTCCGCCACCAGTGGGAATCAGTCTGGCCGCTTTTTCCGGCAGTGCCGCTGATACAGAGCATGCTCGGCATATCTGCATTTGTACTTATTTCCCACAATATCGCTATTATGCTCTCAGGTATGCTTGGCGGTGTGATTTTTCTGCTGCTTATAGGGATGCCGCCAAGAGACCAGGAAAACCAATCGAGCGGCCGATTTGCGGGCAACTTATGTAACTTCCTCCATGCTTTTTGGCCTATTGCCTCGGTGGCAGCGCT
The DNA here is from genome assembly GCA_013349615.1 of Planctomycetota bacterium. Taxonomy (GTDB): domain Bacteria; phylum Planctomycetota; class Phycisphaerae; order Sedimentisphaerales; family Anaerobacaceae; genus CS2-K091. The sequence goes on from DUZJ01000005.1 coordinate 26,002, forward strand.
TTATGCCGGTGTCAATCTACCGCCTGCTGCCGGAGTTTTGCTGGTAATATTCATCTTCCTGGTCCTTCATAAGGTGCCTTTAAATCGCTGGGGAACAATCTTCAAATCAGGCGCTGAACCTGATTTTGCATTCCTGGTTCTTGGAGCTTTGTTCTTTAAGCTCAACCTTGAGGCGGGCCGGGCCATTCCTTCTGTGGTCCAATTTCTATCTGAAATGAACGTGCCGCCATACTTTCTCATCTTTTTCCTGCCTCTGCTGGTTGGTTTCCTGACCGGCCTGACTATGCCAACCGTTGCAATCACCTTTCCGTTTCTGATTCCTTTCATTGGTACCGGACAGGAGGCAAAAGTTGAACTCGAAACTCTGGCCTTTTCCGGCCTGGTCTGTGGGCTTCTTCTGACCCCTGTACACCTGTGCCTGGCACTTTCAGCGAGTTACTTTGAGGCGCCGCTGGTGAGAATCGTGCTAAAGCTGTTGGGTCCGGTCATTTTTGTGGCTGCTGCCGGAGTCTTGGTGGCAGTCTTACTTTGATGAGATACATACCATCGCCGGGCTGGCTTCATCTTTGCCGGCTCTTCGCCCGGCTATAGCCTTGCTTCTTATATTTTTCCAGCAGGTTTGTCAGCCTCTCGACTTGCTCAGGGAGTTTATCCCACAGGTCGTTTTCTTCATAAGGGTCGTTGGCCAAATTGTACAACTGTCCCGGACTGCCCGGCTTGGGCCCACCGCCTCCAGGCTCAACCCATCCGCCGGAGCCTTTAGTGCCTTGAATCAACTTCCAGCGGCCCTGTCGAATACTAAATACGCCAAAACAGGAATGATGAACAATTGCTTCGCGAATCGGCTTATCGAGTTTTTTTCCCAACAGCGCCGGCAATATATTGTAACTGTCCTGGCCGGCGTTCTCTGGCAGACTGGTTCCAACAATGGCTGCACAAGTTGCCGTCAGGTCTGTCAGGCATATCAACTCATCGCACGTAGTATCAGGTTCTATCCTGCCGGGCCAACGAGCGATAAAGGGTACCCGATGGCCACCCTCCCAGATATGAGATTTAAACCCTCGCCAATTGCCGGCAGATTTATGCCCTTTCTTGCCGATTCGAGGCCCATTATCGCTTGTAAATATTACCAGAGTATCGTTTGTTAGCTTCAATCTGTCCAATGTATCAAGGACCTGCCCCACACACCAATCCACTAAAACGACGAGGTCGCCTCGGGGGCCCGTTTTACTGCGTCCTTTGATAAAATCCGGCGGCAGCCACGGCGCGTGCGGCGCTGAAAGTGCCAGGTAGATGAAAAACGGACTGTTTTCATCGGTACCTTTATATCGCTCAAGAAATTCCCTGGTCTTCTCGATGTAGGTCGGGTCAACATTTTCGTTGGACCAGCCGGGCACCATTGGGCCCGGGCGACTGCCGGTCGTTGTTACGGGACCTCTCCGGACCATCGCTGCTGTTGGTTCCGCGGTACATCGGCCGTTTTCAATGAACACATAGGGCGGGTCAACTGTTGAACACGCAGCGGTAATAAATGAATAATCGAAGCCATGTTCCTTTGGCCCGTCGAGTATTGGTTTGTTGAAATCAACGCGTTCAGCATCTTTGACGCTGTTTATAGTTCCGCCATTTTTTGATTGCCAACCAACACCAAGATGCCACTTGCCTATGCAGGCGCTTGCGTAGCTATATTTCTTGAGAAGCTCGGCAACAGTCGTCTGCTCCCGTGAAATCAATGGCCGGGAGAAGCCGCTCAACACATTGCGTTTCAGGCGGGTCCGCCAGCAATATCGGCCTGTTAGCACACCGTAGCGCGTCGGACTACAGACCGCAGAAGGTGAATGGGCATCTGTAAAACGTACACCCTGGCTTGCAAGAGCATCGGCGTTTGGTGTATGAATCTTTGACTCCTTGTTATAGCAACTGATGTCACCATAGCCCAGGTCATCGGCCATGATGAAGACGATGTTGGGCTTATCAGGATGTGCTCTGCTCGCTGACTGCTTGGGAGAGCCTGTACACCCCTGAATGACCAGGGACGCCGCGCCTATACCTGCGGCTTTGATAAACTCCCGTCGGTTAATCCCGTTAGAAATCTTAGTTTTTTGTACCATATTCTTACCTCCATCGGATTTTCTAACGGGGTTAATTTCGGGCTTCATAGAAAGATTCCTTATTTTTCTCAAATTAAACAGATGTAGGGATTATAAAACCTGTTAAGCCTTTTATTTAAGAAAATCTTTTATTTCACCTAAAATTTTCGTCGCCCCCTCGCCTTCTGCTGAAGGCAGAAAAGGGGGCTGCCCGAATCCCTGCACTGTATTAGTGCAGGATATGGAGTTGAAATGTGATAACTAATGATACTGTCCTTATTTTTGGGGGGAAATTAAAGGTATCCGGTACATTTTTTCTTTCAAAGTATGGATGGAATACCAGCCCGCTTTTTGGCGGTTCATTCGCATGCTGTTGTCATATCTTCTTTCAACCCTGCTTAGCCGAGGCTGCGAACGACATTGGGCCGAAGCTAACCTATTCTTTCGCTGCCTGCCGTGTGGCGATGGGTACATACCCTGCCTCCAAGCCCTGCGGCGGGTTTACAATCAAGGCCGGGTCGATATCGGCCAGTTTTCCAATCCTGGGGGGCGCCAGGTAGTCGCGGTCTTTTTTCCAGTTGCGGTGGAGTTTTTCCACCCGCGCCTGCAGGCTCTGGCGCTCAATATCGGTTAAATCGGCGTTGAGTAATGCAGGCTGGTCGGCGAATCGATACCAGTAGTACGTGACCACACTACCGTCCCCCGGATGCGCCTTGAAAGGTCCTGCCACGGGGCCAGGCTTCTTCCAGCAACTCTGGGCATCGTCAGGAGTGACGTAGGGTTGGGAGGATTGCTCGCGGGGCCGACTAAAGCTAACCTTGGCCAGTCCTGTTTCAGCCGGAACGTCTTCGGGGCGTATCACAACCCACTGAGCCCTTTTATCATTATCATTCACCAGGCGATAGTATTCGGGGAGCGTCACCAGTGGGCCATCCTTAGTATCTTTTTTCGTAGCCAGTTCGTAGTTCCACCGGAACCCGTAGGTACTTGAATCAGGCGCCACGGAACTGGCAAAAGAATCCCAGGCAAGAGGAACCTTTTTTCCCCTGGTGACAGAGATCTTCCAGGTTGACCTGCCTCGTCCGGGAAAGCTGTGCACGACGGCCCCCTTGGGGTCGATGGCTCCGCTGGCCGGGGCCCCGCCTTCAAACCAGGCCTTGACGGCATCCCAGAGGGCCTTTTTGTTGTAGGCGGTAACGCGGTGCACGACCGCCGAATCGCCCTGCGGCCCTCGTGGAAACGAAGTGGGTGCTATGCGGGCGTAGGTCTGGCCCTTCTCGTCAGTGGACTGGACGCTGGGGACGTACTGGGTTTCCATCTGCAAAGCCCTATTTGGCCCTGAGGGACGGCTATCCAGAAACATTCCACCCAGGCGAGGGTCGTCCACAGTCACGCGGGACCAGAAATAGGGGGTGAAGAAAGCAACCGGTCCTTTGAAGTTTCGCGTGTTCAGAAACAAGGTCCAACAGTTATTTCCGGTAGGCACGTTTTTGCCGGCGGTGGTGGACTTGGCCTCGGTGAGCGGAAGCGGCAGATACCCGTAGCCGAACAGCTCACCGCAGGTGCCTTGTTTCAGATTCAGGCCATCGGGGGGCCACAGCAACCAGGGACTGAACTGTGCCACACCGTACTTGCCTCTCGGTTCATCCCAGCTCCTTCCTTTGCCGGCCCCGGGTCCGTTGGCCCATGCACGGAAATTCAGGGCCACCCCGCCCATAATGAACTTCGGTGTTTCCGTGGCGAACCGCGTGTCACGCCACCATCCCAGGCCGCCCTCGATATCGGAATACAGTCTTTCAGACGGACGACTGTCATACTGGGCATGCATCCAGGTGCCGAACAGACCTGTTTGAAAACGACGCCCCGGGTATTCCTGCAACAAAGGCCAGGCGGCTACATACATTGAGAACCCGGCGTTATATGTTTCTTGAACTTTATCGTTAGGTACGAGCAGGTATCCGGCCATCTCTCCTTTCTGAATCTGATTGGGGGCGCCGAGCAGTGGTGCCAGGGGCAAGACGAACACGAGGGCCAGGCAGGAAGTGAACAATGTAAAAAACCTTTTTTTCAACATAAGGGAAGCTCCGGTAACTATTTTTCTTTCTTTATTTGCAGCGTCTAACGTAGCACTCTAAAAGCATACAGCAGACAATGGACGTCTGTCAAGCAGGGTTTTCGGGAATTATTCAGAACGTGTGTACTTGTCAAGGGCTAACGGGACCATCTGACAACTGTCCTATCTTCTTAGAAAATAAGTATTTACGCTTTAAGCCGCGTGTTATTTACGTGCCTAAGGCACCGCTATTTATGTTCTTATAAAGCACTTTTTTGGTCATTTTTTTGTTGTCTTTTGTGCCTTTTCGCGGCCAAACTAAATCGGCGTGAATCAGTGTAATCCGCGATTAGTTATTTCTTCGTGCCGCGACCGGCAGCAGTATGTGTGATGGATATTTTGCATTCAGGTAGATGGTGTTAGCTGCCGCCTTAGTCTCATCGTCCATACCTGAGGGCTTACCCGTGTTAGGATTCGGTTCAAAACGCGGTGAATTGCTGGAGGATATGGCAACACGGACTCGATGGCCCGGACTAAAGACCAGGCTGGTGGCCCACAAGTCAATTTCAAACTCATAGATTTTGCGGGGTTCCATCAGCTCACTTTTCTCCATAGAATTTCGATGCCGAGCTCTAATGATGCCGTCCAGCACAATCATGCTCCGACCGTCCGGGTACACGTCACAAAGCTTCGCTGTAAAGTCCGTATCCGTCGCCGTTGAAGACGCCCAGAGCCTGACTTTGACGGGGCCCGTGATTTCTACCGGCTTTTTCAGCTCTCTGGATGTGAAAAGCAGGACGTCCGGGCGTTCTTCGACCGGTCGCTGGTCTCTGGGGCCTTTTGTTATGATGAGGTTGGCCCCGCCGATAGTGGGCACAGGGTCCCTGGGGTCATAGTGAAAGATAAGTGAAGAACCGGTTTTTTTGGGTGGCCGCGGGCGCAACGTTCCATTGGCATTGAAATAGAAGGGTTTTATCTTCGCCGGAACGGGCCAATCATCAGCGGTTTTCCACACGTTCGCCCGCGTATCCTTGTCGGCTGGGTCGCCCATTACAAAATACTGCACAATCGGGATATCATCGAACCCTTTGCCGTTTTTCTTCATCCATATATCAAACCAATTCAACATGCCGACGGTTTTAGGATACTCGGTATTGGGAAAGACCAGGTCTTCTGAGCGACCATGCCCATACGGCCCCATAACCAGCCGGCATTTACCCCGCGCACCCTTGTCGCCTTTCTTTTGTATAGTAAGAAAACTATTGATGGTGCCCGCATTAAAAATATCATACCACCCGCCCAGGAACATCACGGGGACATTGACACGATGAGCTACGAGCTCGGGGTCGAACTGTTTGCAGAAATCGTCGTAGTCCGGGTGCGCCCGCATCTCTTTTAGATTCTCGGGACTGAACTTGTTTCCGCTCAACCAACCCTCCAACAAACTCTTGCGAAAAGCACCTCCCTGATAGGCGGCCTGGCGGTACATGCTGGAAAATGCGACCGCAACATACTGGCAGACCAGATGTGGCGGTCGGCTGGGAGCCATCATGTTCTGCGTAATCCCGTTGGCACTCGCGCCCACCGTCCCGACCTTGCCGTTGCACCATTTCTGAGCCGCAATCCATTCGACCGCGTCATATCCATCCTTATGCTCTCCCCACCCATCATGCCCGAAGACCGGATAATCCACACCTTCCGAGCCAAATCTTCCGCGAATGTCCTGCGAGACAAAGGCATAACCGTGTTGATTGGCCATCCTTGCCTGCCCTTGTGCTCCACCCTTTCCATAAGGCGTGCGAAAAAGGATTGTAGGCCAGGGCCCCTCGCCATCAGGAAGATAAACATCCGTCGCCAGCTTCACTCCGTCCCGCATCGGGACCATAACAGTCTGAGTTGGCTTCGCGCAGCAAAGGACAGCGGCGATTAGAATGACGGCAAGACTGATTTTTATGATAGTAACTCTTTTACGCATAATATCCTCCTTTACCCAAACTCCAGGACCTTAGTGTTTCAAGGAATGGCAGCCGACTCCATACCAACAGAAATAACTACAGCAATTGCTTATAAATACACAAAAGTCCGTAATATTACAACCTTTTTGTTACTGTTTTCGGGAGACTTCCTGTTGTACGCCAATGGGCGGCAAATATTTGTAAAAGGCGCTGGAATTGGGCCGCCTAATGGAGTATTATACCATACAAACAGGAGAATGGTCGTTGACGAGCAGGGTATGTATTTTTCATCTTCTCAACGTGCCAACTTTTTGTGAAAGTCCTTCGCTGAAGCGCCGGATGGGATGAAAGATGTTCAATAAAGTATGTTACGCAGTTTATTCAAGGGAGAAAAAAATGGGAACAATAAATCGCAGAGAATTTTTGAAAGGTTCAATAGGTGCAGCTACAACGTTTACCGTCCTGTCTCAAAACAAAAGTGTGGGGGCTGCAAACAAGGTGGTGTTGGGAATAATGGGGGTCGGCGGTCGAGGGCGTGCGCTTTTGAGCAGCCTGGTGAAAAGGTCTGACGTTAAGATTAAATATATCTGCGACGCGGATACGCGAAGCTATGGGCCGGCAGCAGAGATTGTGATGGAAGGCCACGACTACAAGCCGAAATTTGTGCAGGATTTTCGAAAAATGCTCGACGACCGCCAGGTCGATGCGGTCGTAATAGCGACTTCGGACCGCTGGCATGCATTAGGTACAATAATGGCCTGCCAGGCGGGAAAAGACGTCTATGTGGAGAAACCTCTGTCGCTGAGCATCTGGGACGGCAGAAAGATGGTTGAGGCGGCCCGGAAATACAACAGGGTTGTTCAGGTTGGAACGCAAAGCCGCAGCGCCCCCTATACCGATAAAGCCGCGGAGTATATCCGCAGCGGTAAACTGGGGGACGTTTATCTGGCCCGCGTGTTTCTTATGCAGGGAGCCGGGCCTATTCATGTAGCCGGAGTGCAGCCGGTTCCGGAAGGTCTGGACTATGATTTGTGGTGTGGCCCGTCACCTAAGCTGCCTTACCGTCCGGGCAGATGGTTCTGGAGGCTTTGGGATTTTTATGTCGGTTACATTATGGCTGATATGACCCATCAGATCGACTTGGCGCGGTACCTGATTGGCAAGGAATATCCGGACACTGTCTGTAATGCAGGAGGAGTGTACCACTTCAACGATGGCAGAGAGCAGCCGGACACCCAGTTTGCGACGTTTGAGTTCGGCGAACTTACCTTACTTTTCGAAGCGTCCCTCTGGTCGCCTTATATGCATCGAATTGTTCATTTGAAAGACAAGACGAAGTTCCCGGACTGGCCTTTCTCCGCAACAAAGGTGGAAATATGCGGAACCAAGGGCTTTATGTGCTTTGGCAGACACGGCGGCGGATGGCAGGTATTTGAAGGAGACAGCAATGTGCGGGAGAGCAAGGCTGTTGTCTCGGAGCCGGCCGGCTTGAAATTCGGAAGTATAATAGACTCGCATTTCGACGATTTCATAGACTGTATCCGCAGCCGAAAGAAACCTAAAGCGGATGTCGAAGAAGCGCACCTTTCAATGGTGTTGTGCCATCTTGCCAACATCTCATATCGGGTCGGAAACCGTAAACTCAAATTTGATGGCACAACTGAAAAGTTTGTCGCAGACAACGAAGCCAACAAGTACCTAAAGGCCAACTATAGAAAGCCCTGGATTGTACCCGAGAAAGTATAAGGACCGCTGAGGACAGAGCAAATCGGATTTTAAGGTGAATAAGATGCCCAAAAGTATTTTGCCATTGACGGCTGTTTGTCTAATCTGGTGCAATTTGTGCTATTCACAGTGGATTGAGATTAGCAATACGAAGGTAACACAGGAGCCGACTGAATTGGGCGGCCCGAGGATAGTGATAGAGTATGACTTAAAAGACGCGGAAATTTCAAAGGATTGTCCCGCATACGTTTTCATCCGCTATAGTAAGGATTCAGGCGCTGCCTGGGAATTTCTCGCTATGGAGTATCTCAGAGGCAATGGTTACGGCCTTGTCGAAGGTCCGGGACACAAAAAGATAATCTGGTGGGGTACAGGCGAAACGAGCTTTGGAGGACCTGGCGAAACAGGCACAACACGTATTGTGGACCTAAGTCGGTTAAAGTTTAGAGTTCGTGGAATCAGGATGGTGCGAGTTCCGGCCGGAGTTTTCAAGATGAAGAGTCTGCCGGGCGGAGGTTATGACGAGTCAAGATGGGACGAAGAGCCTGTTTGTGAACTGCCGTTGTTTTATATAGCAAAATATGAAACCACAGTTGCTATGTATGCAGACTATCTTAACGAAATCGGCCGAGAGGGAACAGGTTGGAACAAACGAATGTCGAACAGCCGCCGCTGCGGCATTGTCCGGAACGGGTCCGCCCCTGATTTTACTTACAGTGTAAAACCAGGCAGAGAAAACTATCCGGTTACATACATATCCTGGTACGATGCGGCAGCGTTTCTGAAGTGGTGTGGTTTGAGACTGCCGAGTGAAGCAGAATGGGAAAAAACTGTTCGTGGCGGGATTTGCCTGGATGGCGACAAGACAAAGCAGCGTGAAAATCCTCTGCCCGAGAGAAAATATCCCTGGGGAAATGAATCGCCGAGCGCCGGTGGTGTTTATCGATGTAATTGCGATGGTGAACAAGACGGGTTTTCGTGTACGGCGCCGGTAGGCAGCTTTGGTAAATTCAACAGTCCTTACGGAGCCTGTGACATGGCGGGAAACGTTGCAGAGTGGACCTTAGACTGGTATTCAACTTCGTATCATGTCGGGTTGGATGGATTCAGAATGGTGCGTGGCGGCTCGTGGATGGCTGTTCCGTTTGCCTGTGATGCCATCACGGGAGCCACGCAGCTACCTCTAAAGGAGAGCAGTATTATGGGATTTCGCGCTGTGCGCAGCACGCCTTCCGGCGGTTGCGGGGCCGGGCACAAATCACCCTGACGAATCATTAGGCGGTCACGCCCCGGCTGAGCTCGCCGAAGTCGACACTCATTTCCCGCCGATATTGTGAGTAGTCAAGTATGGAAGAGGGGCCGCAAAATGTCCTGTTTTGAGTTTGGGGAGAACCGGGAAATAAATTTAAGAAAAAGCCCCTGTGTCGGCAGTGGCGATATTATCCCTGTTATTGTCTTATTTCGTATTTTTGAGATATTCGCCTTAGCTTCACAGGGGCGATATTAAATTGCGGCTCTTTCCTTTTTTCCTCTTAGCCCTCCCTAACGTTGCCTGTATTACGTTCTGACTTGTGTGCGAAAGTCCAAGACAAACAACATAAGTTTGAGCTAACATGGCCGAACAGGTCATTATCCAGAGCCACCTTTTTTTCTTCTAACACATAGCGCATCGACAGATTTCCTGCTCGGTCTTGAACCTTTTTTGGATGTCCCGGACGTCAGCAATTCCGCACAGTTTAACACGGGCAATAATGCCAATAGTTTGAAAGGTTCTCATTTCTCCTCGACCGCCCCAAAGTGTAAGCCGGCAGCTTCAATTATCTCGCCCATCTTCAATGACTTTCCCCACTTAAACCCGATAACGAGAAATATTCCCGCTCAAACTTTGTTTCCAGCGGCTCAAAAAAAATATATTTTTTTCTTTTTTTGACCAAAGTAATCGTATGCTGTCAAACTTCAAACCCCCGCTTTCTGTCCCTCGGCCTGGCAAGGGCCTTTTTACACTTGCCGTATTTTTGCTCTGGGATTCCCAAAACGCCCATCTTGGCGTTTGGGCAAGCCCTCTGAAGCTGTGGGCGAGAGTGAATAGCAATATGGTTATTGAGTGCTATAACAACCTAAGCAACAGGGCCCAGTCGGTCCTGGATTTGGTGGAATTGCCTGGGGGGCCCCCCAAACGCCCTGTTTCGCGTTTGCCGAATCCCGGGAAACTCGGCAGAGAAATCCTGCCCGAAGAATTGGCAATTAAAACGCCTGCATTCAGCCAATCACCGGTTCGCGGATTAAACCACCTTGCCTTGTATTTTCCGTTGGATAACGCTCCTGAGAGGGCTGCTTCAGGACAATCCTTTTCGAAATATAAAAGGAATAAATCCTTTTTGGCGGTGCGTGCGCAGTAGGCCCAGCCGATACAACTATTGGCCTTGCCCGACCTGTTTGGCCGGAGAAGGTTCGCACTGGGAACAAGGTTCTGGTATCTGCGGCCTTCGGATAGGATGAAGCTTCTTAAGTGCCGCATTTGGTCTGCGGATTGCCACTTGATGACGTCCCAGATGTGGTTTTTCGCAGCATCTTCGACGTTACCGCCCCACATTCCTCCATCCCAGCCGCCTGCACCGTAGATGTGGCCGCCCAATCCGCCGGACAACACGCTGCCGTACATCCCTGAGCGGCAATACAGCGCGGAGGTCTCCGTTCCACCCGGCGCGCCTAACATTCCGGCATAGTAAGGTTCTCCGTTGATTCCGGGCACCGGAGGCGAGGCATTGAATATCTCCGTCAAATAGGGGTAAAGGTCGTGGGTACGCTTATTGCCTATCTGATGGAACGTAAGCCATTTTGCCTTGTCAACGTGACCGAAATTCCGAAGCGTCGAAGGATTCGAGTTGGTTCCGGCCAAGGTCCCAAACGGCGGATGACCATACTTCTCAATAACCTTGTTCGCCGCCTCGTTCCAATCGTCTGCCGATATGGTCGCCCCTGTCCAGTCAAGATGGATGGGACTAAACAAGCAGATGTTGGCCTGATAACGGCTCCATAGGTACTGGATATAGCGGGTATAAGAGTCCGGCCACTGGTAGTATTTTTTCCAGCACTGGCCGATATCCCGGCGGCTCACTTCGATAAAAGGAACAAATCCCTGACTATTCAAGTAGTCAATCTTTCTGTCCAGGTTGCGGAAGTATTTCGGGTTAATGCGGTCAACATCGGGGAAATAATTCTCGTAGCCGGGGACCCTGCCCGGGAACAGGAATGCGCGATTACCGTCCTCGTCGTGCATATCCTTTGCACTTTTAGTGCCTGGCTGCTTCCAGGCCGAACGCAGTACCGTACCATCGGCTGTCTTTAATGATGCCGGCTTGCCATCGTTGGCCCAGTTTGGAAATGCAGCTATCATCGCGATGCAATTGAAGCCCTGCTTTCTGCGAAATGCTATGTAGTCCTTAAAGCCGGCCTTCGGGCCGATAGGGCGTCGTTTGCCGTCATCGTACCATTTATAGCGGAAAGTCGGGACAGACCACCAGGTATCGCCTAAAAGAAAGAAGGGCGTGCCATCCGCATATTCAAACGCGTGACCATTTGCAGATGCCTTGAGCATCCCCCTTCGACAGGGATTGTCAGTAGTCTGGGCTTCATCCCACGCAATAGCGACGAATCCGCCCGTTTTGCCGTTCAGCCCCGAGTCGTGTTGGTTTGACCCGCTGTTCCATACCCATTTTCCCGGAGCAGTGGCCAGAACGCGCACCCTGAACACATTATCAGCATCCCAAAATCCATAGCATCGCTTGTTGAATCCCGGCCCCTTGAGGTCCACCCAGACTTCTACCTTCGTATATGGATTTTCATACACTTTACTCGCGTACAAGGTAATTTCCACCTTCTCCCAGACATGATAAGTGCCAGGGGGGGCCTCAGCAAAAACGGAGTTGAATGGTCCCGAAGTAAAAGCGGTGATTGCAAACAAAAACAGGAGAAATAATGGGACATTGCTTTCCGCCTGGGGGCGCCTTACGGCGGACCTTTTCACTTGAAGTACCAGCTTTCTAACCATAATGATTACCTCCACTCTGTTTGTTCTCAGCCAAAGCCAATAAAAAGCCCTTTGGGTTTTTGAGGGTACCGATATTATACTTCAAGCGAGCTGTACATCCAAGAGTAAAAATATGTTTGCAAAAATAAATGTCCGGCCAAAACTATCTTGGCGCCTTGTCACTTTTCCTTTACATTATTAGCAGCGAAACTGCTCGTGTGTGCTTTGGGGCCGGTGATGTGAGAAATTTCGATTCAAATGGATTACGTTGTAAAAAGAAAAATTAGATGCAGAGAACGCCGAGATGAAGAAATTAAAAATATATTTTCTCTGCGAACTCTGCGGGCTCGGCGGTAAAAGTGGAATAGCACGTGTATTAAGGAGATTACAATGATGAGAGGTTTTATGAAAGCAACCCCGAGGAATGTCTTTGTGGTTTTACTTTTCATTGGGCAGTTATCGGTTCTTCCGAGATTGAGCGAGGCAAGGGTCAGGGCCTGGGAGGAGACGGTGACAATTCCCACCTATGGATGGGCGGAAGATGTTAATCCGAAGTTCTGGGCCCTGGAAGGCGCGGTTAAATTCTCGACCACGGTCAAAGGCTCCATCGTCTACCCGTATACGATGCAGGACCATCTTTACAGGACAAAGTCGGATAGAACTTACAAAGCCTTATTTCTTGAAAATGAATACCTGAAAATCACCTGTCTGCCGGAGCTGGGGGGTCGGCTGCATTCGGTTTTCGACAAGACCAAAGGCGAGGAAATGTTTCACATCAATAACGTTATCAAGCCGGGCATGATAGCGATGCGTGGGGCTTTTATCAGCGGTGGCGTTGAGTGGAACGCGGGCCCACAGGTACACACCGTTACTATTGTCTCGCCGGTCGATGCACTCATCGGGCGCAATTCAGATGGTTCGGCCTACCTTGAAGTGAGTAATCTGGAAAAGAGCCTGCGAACTCGCTGGATCGTGCGGGTCACTCTGCATCCGGGAAAAGCATACCTCGATGAGCGCATTCGCATTTTCAATCCCGCGGATGCGATTAATCCATACTACTTCTGGAACTGCACTGCTTTCCCCAACCGGGCTGGTACGCGATTTATATATCCTATGACTCTTGGAACAGACCATCACGGAGTCAAATTTTTTTCGTGGCCCATCCACGAAGGCAAGGACCTGTCCTGGCTCAAGAACTATGAGACGTGGTCGTCGATTTTTGCTGTTGACTGTGCCTTCGATTTCTTTGGTGCTTACGATGTGGACGCAGACCGTGGTATAGTGCAGGTGGCGGACCGCCGGGAGCTCAGCGGGAAAAAGGCCTGGACATGGGGCAATTGGGACTTTGGCCTGGTGAGCCAAAAGAACCTGACTGATGACGACGGCCCCTATATTGAGGTGCAAAGCGGGCCGTTGCCGACACAGTCTGACTATGGGATGCTGCTGCCGAGGGAAGAGGTCTCGTGGCAGGAATGGTGGTATCCCGTACATGGACTCGGGGACGGTTTCGAATACGCTACGAAAGACGTGGCCGTTCAGACCGTCCACAAGGATGACAAGCTCCGGTTGCATATCCTCGCAACGAACAAGTTCCCCAGAGCGATTTGCACTCTCAGCCAGGGACGCCGGCAGCTTCTTAGAGAAAGGATAGACCTTTCTCCCAAACGTCCCGAGGTGGTAACGCTTTCGTCGTCTCCGCAGTCGCCCGTAGATGTCACCATCAAGACAAGGAACGGAGATGTGCTTGCCTCCTTCGTTACACCCCTGCCGATTCCCAGGACTTCCCCGCCTGCTCGCGCGGGGTTTAGAGATAAGGTCGATGAGCAGCTCACCGTTGATGAGAAGTATCGCAAAGGTCTAAAATATGACCTGGCAACAAACCGTAAGAAGGCACGTGAGTACTACGAAAAGGCGCTGGCGGACGATGCTGAATATTCGCCTGCACTGCGAGGCCTGGCGGTGCTCGATATCGAAGCGGCGCTTTACGAGAATGCGATTGAGAGGCTGGAAAAAGCCTTAGTGCGTGATGGCAGTGACGGATTGTCGTGGTTCTTTTTGGGCGTGAGTCATTTGAGGCTGCGAAACGAAAAGGAAACGCTCAGGTGCGCATATAAGGCGGTGCGATGCTTCGGCACCGCGTCTCTGGGCTATGACCTTGCCGGCCGTGCTTATATGCGTTTGCGAGATTACTCAAGGGCTGTGGAGGCCTTTGAGAAATCTGTACAGCTAAATCCAAGGGACACCCAGGCGCAGAACCATCTGCTGTTGGCCCTGTATGCTGCAGGAGAAACAATGTCGGCATACAAACAGGCACAAAAAAGAATCGCTGAGAATCTGACGGACCTGGTTCCGCGAGCAGTGGTCGTGCTGCGGCACGAAAACGAAATGGACCGGTTTGTGCGGGAGGCACGGGATTTTGTCGGGGAAGATGATTTTGAAATGTTAGAGACAAGTCTTGCTTTCGCAGAGCTGGGCCTGGTGAATGAAGCTGCTAAGTTGCTGTCGGCAGTATGTATCGAGGCGGTCCCGCAAACTGAGCGCAATCCTCTGCCACTCTATTACCTGGCTTATTTTGCATCGGTGCAGGGTGACCAGAAGAATGCCAGGACCTATCTTGCTCAGGCCGGCAAGACTTACAAGGATTATGTTTTTCCTTCCCGCCCTGAAGCGGTGGAGGTATTTAAATATGCCATTGATGAAAAGCCGGATGATGCTTATGCACATCTGCATCTTGGCAATCTTTACGGAAATTTTGGTCGGCTTGATGAAGCTGCACGGCACTGGCGAAGGGCCGGCGAGCTGGACTCATCCTTGAGTATCGCATTTCGTAATCTTGGCCTTTATGCCTGGGCGGTGGATGAAGACCTGGCGAAGGCCGAAGGGTACTATCGTAAGGCCATCGCGGCCCGGCCAAAAGACCAGACCTTGTATCGTGACCTGGCGGATATTCTACTGGCCGGTAAAAAGCGCTCCGAAGCGATAAAGGTTCTGGAATCCACGCCGTTCGAGAAGCTAAGACGTGCGGACGTGATTATAATGCTCGCCCAGGCTTATGTTGATGAGCAAAGGTACACCAATGCGATTGATTTACTGGAATCTACGCCTTACTTTGTCAACTGGGAGGGCCAGACAATCACCCGGGACCTGTTTAGTAAAGCGCATTTGCAGCGCGGCCGGAAACGTTTCGAAGACAAGAGTTTCGAAGGTGCTCTAAAGGACTTTGAGGCGGCTTTGACCTATCCGGAAAATATAGGTGTGGGGCGGTCGAACAAACCTCGAGAGGCACCGGCCCATTACTGGAGAGGCAAGGCACTGGAGGCCCTTGGCCGCCTTGAAGATGCGTGTTCGGCCTGGGAGAAAGGGGCGAACGGACAGGGAGGTTCGAAAGAGCAGAACGAATATCAGGAACTCTGCAAAAAAGCGCTTTTGACGCACAAGTGGCTGCTTTGAACCAGAGAACAGAAGACAGAGGACTGACCATCTGGTTTCTGACATTAACCGGGAGATTATATGGACTTAAGTGCTTTGGGAATTGAAACTAATTTCAGCACTTTAGACTGGTGCATTGTCATCGGCTACCTGCTGGTCATTGTAGCTGTCGGGGTTTATATAAAGCGATATATCAGCAATGTTACAGATTTCATGGTCGCGGGGCGAGGCTTAAAGACTTTCCTGGGTGTCGCGACGATGATAGGGACCGAATTAGGTCTGGTTACGGTGATGTACTCGGCGCAAAAGGGCTTTACCGGTGGTTTCGCGGCCTTTCACATAGCGTTGGCATCGGCAGTTGTAGCTTTAACTGTGGGGCTTACCGGTTTTATTGTGGTGCCGCTGCGAAGAATGAAGGTGATGACCATCCCGGAATTTTACGAGAGACGCTTCGGGCATGGCGTGCGAATTTTGGGTGGAGCGATATTAGCATTTTCCGGTATCCTGAATATGGGAATGTTCCTTAAGGCCGGTTCGATTTTTGTGATGGGTATCACGGGCAGAACAGCGGAATACGAGCTTAAGATAATAATGAGCGCTCTGCTGGGGATGGTGCTGTTATACACTACTCTGGGCGGGATGGTCTCGGTAGTGGTTCTCGACTATATCCAGTTTGTGGTTCTATCGTTTAGCCTTTTGGCTACGAGTGTGCTGGCCATTAGATATTTGGGCTGGAGTAACATTATTGAGACGGTATCGCAGTTAAAAGGAGAAGCTGGTTTTAATCCATTCCACAGCAAAGGCTTCGGCACTTCTTACGTAGTATGGATGTTCTTTCTGGGGCTGGTCAACTGCGCGATTTGGCAGACGGCTGTTATACGTGCCTGCTCTGCCGAAAGTGTTAAAACAGTCAAGAGGCTCTATACCTTTGCTTCTGTTGGTTGGCTGATTCGGTTTTTGTTACCGTACTTTTTTGGGATATCTGCTTTTGTATTCATAGCACAGCACCCGACACTCAAGAATGTATTTTTGCCGGAAGGCTCTGTTGCCGATTCCCAGGTGACGTTGATGGCGATGCCGGTTTTCCTGAGCCAAATCCTTCCTGCCGGACTTATCGGTATTATTTCAGCGGGTATGTTAGCTGCGTTTATGTCCACACACGACAGCTACCTGTTATGCTGGAGCTCGGTTCTGACACAGGATGTGGTGGCCCCCTGGTTCAAAAAAGGATTGTCATCAAAGGCGCGTTTGCTGCTGACACGAATTTTTATCGTAGCTATCGGTATCTTTATCCTGGTATGGGGACTCTGGTACGATTTAGGGCAGGACTTGTGGGATTATATGGCTATTTCCGGGGCCATTTATTTTACGGGAGCAATCGCGCTGCTTGTTTTTGGTATTTACTGGAAACGTGCGAGCAGAGTCGGCGCATATTTGGCTCTTGTTTGTGGATTCGGTGCCCTTATAGGATTGAAGCCGGTACAAGCCCCGTTGAGTCCCTTGATATTTCGTTTTTCCTCTCTTCTTTCTTCCTGTCGAGTCGGTTCCATTTTAGGAATAAAGCCTGTTGAAGAGCTATCGAGTGCGACCGTTGGATTGACTGTTATAACGTGTGCGATAACGCTCATGGTGGTCGGCTCCTTAATATTTGGCGACCGTAGCAAAGAAAAATTAACCGCAGAGAACGCCAAGAGCGCAGAAGAAAAATAGAATAAAAGGTAAATGGCATAAGTTGTGAGTAAATGAAATATTACACAACTCTGTGTACTCTGCGAGGTCGGCGGTAAAAAAAGGACAACAAAACATGAATTTTTGGATTAATTTCTGGTCGTTTTTTTTCTTTGCAAGTCTTGCTATTTTTGCATGCCTTGCCGTGGTTGTTACAATCGGCGGCTTTTATAACATTCGCTCACTGTTTAAGAGTCTTACAGACCGGGCTGACCAGCATGATGACCAGCCGTGAAAGATTGATGGCGACTTTGCGCGGCGAACCGGTCGACCGGCCTGCAGTCAATTTCTATGAAATAGGCGGATTTAAGGTTGACCCGTCCGACCCGGATGAGTTCAACGTCTATAACGACCCGTCCTGGCAGCCGTTGCTGCAACTGGCTGAAGAGCAGACCGACCTGATTCGTATGCGCAGCTCTGTCAGGCCGCGCTCCCACGAGGTCGAGATGTCGCTTGACAGGGCCCGCGCCGCCAATTGCCGGGATGAATTCTTCCAAACAGAAAAATATATGGAGGATGGATGCCGTTTCAGACGCGTGCGGTTGAAAGTTGGTGACAGGACTATGACTTCGCTCACGCGTCGCAGCCCGGAAGTTGACACTGTATGGACTATAGAACACCTGCTCAAGAGCGTAGATGACCTGAAAGCTTATCTGCAACTGCCCGACGAAGCATTCACTGAACAGGTCAGCGTAGCCAACCTGGTCGAGGAGGACAAGAAGCTCGGCGACCGGGGCATCGTGATGGTAGATACGGAAGACCCGATTTGCGCCGCGGCGTACCTTTTCAGTATGGAAGACTTTACTGTTGTTGCCTTGACGGAGCAGAAGCTGTTTCATCGCCTGCTTGAGAAGCTTTCCGGCCATATATACACGAGGACCGAGGAAACAGCGAAGGCATTTGGCGGCCACTTGTGGCGCATATACGGGCCGGAATATGCCACTGAGCCTTACCTGCCGCCTCACCTTTTCAAAGAATATGTTGTGCGTTATACCGGGCCGATGGTAGAGACTATTGGAAAGTATGGCGGTTTTGCCCGAATTCATTGTCACGGCAGGATTCGTGCCGTTCTTGACTACATAATCGAGATGGGGGCGGCTGCCATCGACCCTATTGAGCCGCCGCCGCACGGGGACGTGGAGCTTGAATACGTGCGCCGCGAGTACGGCAGGGAGCTGGTCCTTTTTGGGAATATCGAGATAGCCGACGTGGAAAATATGGAGCCGAGCGAGTTTGAAAAGGTCGTTGAAAAAACGCTCAAAGATGGAACAATTGGTGAGGGCAAGGGTTTTGTCCTGATGCCGTCTTCGGCCCCGAACGGACGGAAAATCACACCCGTAATGATGGCAAATTATCAAACAATGATACGCCTGACCACCGGGTTCAACTTGTGAGAGCATACAACAGAGGGCAGGAGATTGGGTTTGTTTGGGTTTGTATTGGGTTTGTTTTGGCATTTTATTGGCTTTAATTGGGTTTGATTGGGTTTGTATTGGGTTTGAATTGGGTTTGTTTTTCCCACGTTCACCAGGTGTCTTATCTTCGTAATCCCTTGATAATACCATATTTACGTTCATTTGGGCTTTTTGGAAATTGGGTTTGTTTTGCATAAAATGAGCGATTTGTAGTGCGCTCACTACATTTGTAGAGGAGAAATTCGTATCTCGATACGAAAAATACGAAATAAGAAGCACGAAATTCGAAACAATATCAAAATCTAAATTACCCAAATTCAAAACTTTGCCTTTCTTGCCAAATAATGATTTTTGGCGTGTCCCGCACCAAATAGGCTGCTGCCGTAATTTGGTGCCGGACGATACGTGCGGGTCTCCGCTATATCTGCCATTTCTATGGCTGTTTGTATTATACACAACTCGGCCGGAATGTTCAATAAAAATGTAACTTTTTTTGGAAAAATATTCACCACGAAGGCATCCGTCTTCGCTGGGCGATGCCAGCTTCGCCGGACAGGCTCCGGCACGAAGAAAAATTAGACGCAGATTAGGGACAGACGCAAGATGCAAGACTCAAGATGCAAGGAACAAGAGCATAAGGCATAAGAGCATAAAGGATTAAACCAACAAAATGGGCGAAAAAGGTGTTTTATGAGTCAAGAAAAGGCACAAAATGCACAAAAGGGGCAAAAAAATGACCAAAAAAGTGCTTTTTAGCACATAAATAGCGATTTAAGCTTAAAATGCTCTATATGAAGGGCATATGCTCCATTGTAAGTATGCAATGCTCAATTTGAAGCATCGAATGCTCTATATTAAAAGTATATGCTCTATTTGCCCCGCTCATTCGCCGCGGGGGCTAGGGGAGAATATTATAACGGAGAATGCAGGTTTCAGGTCTTCTGCGTGGATTCAGCGTCATCGTCACTTTTCTCTGGGAAAGTTATGCCCTGATCTAAAATAGATTTGCCCGGGTCAGTTAGAGTCAACCCCCCGAGACCCGAGAGAAACGGGTACGACCTCCCCGATATGCTCAAGCCAGATGGATAATTCGCGTCAGACAAAGTAGATACCACCGTGCCAAGAAGAGATGAGCCAACTTTTGTTTGTTGAGATAAAATCTCTGACCTAAGTTCGCGGATTTTTGATTCTTTATTCTCTAACTGGTTCTTTAGTTGGGCGTTCTGCTCTGCTGAGCGGCTCTTCGTCTCTTTAATCTCCTTTTGTAGCCGCGCGAACTCTATCATTGTTTGATTCAACTGGTTTCGTAATTCGGTCAGTTCCCCAATTTGTGTTCGGACATTTGCCTCGGGAATAATATCCGTCCAATTCTCAATGGAGTTGACCGCTTCCTCGGCTAAGCTGTCGCATTTAGATACGATTTCTTCATAATTACGAGTTGTTATGGCCTTTGGTGCTTTGGCTTGGTCTTTTATATTATGCGTAAACATCCGTACACGTGTTCCTAACATAGCGATATTGTGCATAAGAAGCTTTAAATTTCGAATCGCAGTTTTTCCGCGTACAACCAAAATTCCGGACTCAGTCTGTTCCAGCCACTGCTTCGTTAGTCTGGCACCCAGAATACCTGAGGAAACGATAAGCATCAGATTTAATAATGCCGAGTACACGGCTGGAGGAGGGGTTTGTTGTTTGCCCTGGCGCACCGAAATGACAAGGAGGATGCCTGTCGCTATTAGTAATATAACGATCCATGGATCAAGAATAGTATGAAGGAAGGCCTTCCAGTTTTCCTTTAGCGATTTCATTTTTCTATCACTCCCCTAAATCAATCAATTAACTGTAAAACACCTGTACACACAATACGATCCGCATATTCCCCAATCAAGCACTCAACAGCTCCGTTTCCCGTCTTTCTTTTCAAATTCCACCCATTCTGTCAAAAACCGCAAGGCCATTTTCGCCAAATAATAAATACTATTCACCATTCACTAATCACGAATTAACTCGCCGTCTTAGTTGCTGGTCTACGTTGCTGATTTCTAATTATACCCTTTATGTCAAAAACGACAAGCCATTTTTGTTTTGTAAAGAGTTTGGTTATTCATCGAAATAATCGGTATCTATTTTCTTAACCTCATATGAGGCGGCTGTTGAAACTCCAACATTGTGCTCAATCATTAGTTGAGCCAATCTTTCACCATCTATGAGAATAATTTTATTTTCTATATTTGAGGCATAGTGAGTTGCTTCTTTTGAAAACGCTGAAGTTGTTATGAAAATACCTTTTTTAGCTCTCTGGCCCTGTAAGGCACCTGCAAATTTTTGAATTTCTGGACGACAGACAGCGTTTTCCCACCTTTTAGCTTGTATATAAATCGCATCAAGTCCAAGTTTATCCTCTTTTATTATCCCATCGATACCTTCATCGCTACTCCTACCAACTGCCTGCCCCGCATCTTTTCTGGAACCACCATACCCCATTTTTACCAGAAGATCAATTACCAAAATTTCGAAGAAGGTCGAAGAGCCATCTTTAACCTTCATTAATAATTCGTGTGACAAATTTTGATTCAACTCCTCATACGCAGTGCCCAAAAGTTCCTCAGGGGTTTGTACTTCAACCCCATTGAGATTTTTACTCAATTTCTTTCCGGTCTTTTTTTTCTTTAGAGTTTTAAATTCGTGGAATTCTGGGTACTGTTGAAGGAATTTATTGCCTATCTTATCTGGATTCTGATTTAAAACATCAATACCTCTTTGAGTAATCTTAAAATATCCACGTTTCGTGGATTCAAGAAGCCAACACTTTTTTAGGTAGGTCGCAGCCCATCCTGTCCTGTTTACAATTACTCGGATAGTTCCACTTGGCAAAAGTTGCTTTTGCTCTTGCTCAGTTAAGCCAAACTCCTTGATAAAAACCTCGGTTGCTTCTCTTGTACGATGCTCTTTTCCATCACTTGCAAGCTTTAATAGTGGTAGCATTAAGGTTTCGTAATCTGGAATTGCCATATAACTGCCTCCAAAAAGTAATTGCAAAAAACGCTTCCATATTTCATCCCACTATTATACCGAGTGCCTACGTCAACAATCAATAAATTTATAGCATTTTGAGAAAACCACACACAGACGGCGAATTTGAGGTGTATAGCGGTTTTTTTGGGTGAATGTAGGGGGCCGCTTTTAAGGGGTTTATTCTATGCTGTGCCAGATCCCTCCACTCCGCCCCGCACCAATTGCCCAGCACCAAAACGGCCCCGGTGCTTCTGTTTTGTGAAGCAAAACGGCGGGACGGCGGGACCGAAGCTCTTTTGGTGCTGGACTCGCCTAATTGGTGCGGGACTTCGGTCGGGATGACACTGGGGATGTGGCATTGCTTCGGTCGGGATGACCCCAGTGGGATAACGCTTCGCTATCCCACGGGGCAGGCAGCGATGAATATCGAATATCGAACAAGGAATTTCGAATGATGAAGGAAAAGGGAGAAGTGAGAAGGCGATAAGTGAGAAGGCGATAAGTGAGAAGGGTTGACAGATTTGATATTGGTTCTATTCGGTGGCAGATCCCTCGACTCCGCCCCCATGCTTTCTTGCGAAAGCAAGAACGGGGGCTTCGGTCGAAATGACAGAAATAATGGTGGGGCAAGCCCCACCCTACCGCCGGAAATGACAGCGATGAATGTCGAATATCGAAGTGAAGGTGCGGGTTAGAATAGGCAAGATTTAGAAAATTAGGAGTGGTTCGGGTATATATGGTTCGGGTAAGGGCGGTTCGCGAACCGCCCCTACTGAGGTGTTGCGTCAAACACCAATACCTCAAATGGTTTCAGTTCAAACGTGTGCTCTTTGACTGCGGATAGGACAATCGCCGCCTTATTTGCATCTTGTTTCCAGGGGCTTTTCAGGGAATACTTCTGTGGTGCGCCGGTCGGCACCTGTACCTGCGTCTCCTGTGCAGGTAGCACAGGTGCAGGCAGCTCGAAGGTTTTGCCAATATCTAAGGTGAGCTTGGCCGGCTTGTCGTGAGGATTACGCAGCGACAGGATGCCTTTTCGCTTAGACCAGGCAGCCCAGCCGTAGATTTGTCCCCTGGCTGGGTCGCCTCCCACCCAGTGCGTATCTACCAGCACGTCTGCATTATTTCGAGACCATTTTGCAGCCTCGGCCAAGGCGTCCCAGTCCTGCGGCCGCATCAGTGAGGGAGTAATGTACAGTTCCTGACAATTCGTTCCGCCGGCAAAGAATGCTTTTATATCGTCAGTGAGGTCGTTCACCTCATCTGGAAGGCCGTGATTTGCGAACATAACGCCCTGCGTCATAAGCGAATTGAGCGGATATAAAGGCGCACGGACCACTACATTGTGATAGGTTTCCTTGTCACGATAGGTGATTTGCTGCTGTCGTTTGGAGCCCCAGCCGTGGGTGCTCCAATCCGCTCCCGAACGCCAGGTCGAGTCGCCATACCAGAGCCAATAAGGCGATGACCAGGTGCCTGTAGTAATGTTCACGAAGATGTCAGGTTTAACCTCGCGCAGCTCACTGACAAGTTTAAGCAGGGCCGACATATCGTAGACAAATTCAGCACCGGCTCCGGTTGGTCTGTCGCCTGTGCCAATACCGTCAAACTTAAAATAGTTCAATCCATACTCGCGAATCATATTTACACACACATTGCGAAACCGGGCGTGATACGTGGGCCCGGCTAATGAGAAACCACTTTTGTTTGTCTCGAAGCCCTGCTGTCGGCCATATTTGAGCCGGTCCTGCTTTGCTTTGCCGTAGCCGCCGAAAGGAGAAAGCCACGCCCCCAAGGCCGAGTCATATTTTTCCACAACCTTTCGCAGCGGGGCAAAGCCGTTGGGAAACCCCTTGTGAAACCGCCAGAGCGAGGCGGTGTCATCCCACCCATCGTCAAGGGCGAACGAGTCCATTACAACATTTCGCCCCCTGACGAGCTCTTTTCCGAAGAGGTCAATCACATCCATACATTGTCGCTGCTGTATTTTTTCAGCCCCATAACCAATATCGTACCAACTGTTGTAATGCAGGAACGGCCTGTATGGATGCGCCCGCTCACGTTCTACGTAATACAAGAAGCCGCGGCGCAACTGTCCCTGTGGAACAACACCGATAACGCAGCTCTGCATAAGCGGCTTGCCCGGCTTTAGTTCGGTACTGCACGGTAAGCTGCAACGCAAACGAGACGGGCTGCCCTGTAATACTCTGCTCTTCGATAGGGGGTGCTCGTAAGCGAAAAATATGTTACCCGCCACTACGGGCGAGCCATCCACGGTGCCCATTACTTTGGCCTGCGACACGTCTAAGTCCAAAAGCACTATTTCCTTTATGTTGATTGGCTTGTTTTTTGTCGTGAGGACGACCTGCCGGCGAACATAGTTCGAGCCATCTCGCAAAATCGCCCGCCATTCGACATTGAGGTTATCGTCAGAGGATGTCAGCTTTGCAGTAATTAGCTTACCGCTCCGTCTAAAGCCGGACTCCGCCAATCGAGATGACTTACGGTTTGGTTCCAAGTTTTTCAGGGTCGGCTTGCCAACGATTTTTAGTTCAGAAGCCTTTACCGTCCGCCCGCTTTTTAGAATTAGTTGAAAGCATTCGGCGTTTCGTAGTCGGAGCGTGGTTGCCGACAATTTGTCCGTGACATACCTGGGCTTGAGTTGTGCTTCACGGATATCCCAGGAGCACTCAAGCACTTTGTTCTGCAGAAAGAGTTGACCTGAGCTTATCCTGCCTTGCCCATCGCCCGGCGCAGGTCCCGGAAACTCAAGGGCCGATTCCGCCCATACATAGGTGGACAGCAGTGAGACGACCAAAACTACCGTGCCTATGGACCGATGTTTTTGTGTCTTTTCGAACAACTTAGTGCAAAAAATCCGGACATTGTCTTGGTTTTTGTTAGGCATCGCTGTTATACTTTGCTCCGTGAAAGATTGTTATGTTTTAAGCCCATATAAATTATTGAGTAGGTTATCATAAAATGAAGATAAGTGCAAGTTACTGGATGTTCGAGGGTGGACTCGAAGCCGAGAAACCGATAGCTGAGGCGATGCAGGAGGCAAAAGAGCTTGGATTCGATGCCATTGAGCTGGCTATTGCAAGTAATGGAGTTTTGACAGACAAGGCCACACAAGAGCAGTGCGAAGACATAGTGGCCACGGCCAAAAAAATTGGTGTTGAGATTTCAAGCGTTGCCTCCGGTGAAAGCTGGGGCTGTTCGCCTACTGCGAGTGACCCGGCCATCAGGGCGAAGATTATTGATTTTACCTGTAAGGGGCTGCAGATAACAAAATGGCTCGGTACCGATGCGTATCTTTTTGTTCCCGGTGCGGTAGATGTGTTCTTTTTGCCCGATGCCGAGGTGATTGACTATGACGTTTGTTATGAGCGGGCTGGAGATGCAATCAAGCAGCTTCTGCCGGCCGCCGAAGAGACCGGGGTGGCAATCTGTATTGAGAACGTCTGGAACAAATTCTTGTTGAGTCCGCTGGAGATGCGGGACTTTATCGACGGCTTTAACTCCGAAATGGTGGGGGCCTACTTCGATGTCGGCAATGTTCTGCTGACCGGATATCCCGAGCAGTGGATTCGTATCCTCGGTGAGCGGATAAAACGCGTGCACGTTAAAGACTTTAAGGTTTCCGTCGGTACTGCGGAGGGTTTCGTTGACTTATTGGAGGGTGATGTGGACTTCGAAGCGGTCAAAAAAGCTCTCTCTGTGCTCGGCTACGATGGCTATGTTACAGCCGAGTTGTTGCCCTTTGAGCCGGGCAGACCGGAGAAAACAGCACAAGCAATGAAAAAAATCTTCAAATAAATGACCTGAGTGGCACGGCCATCCCCTCGACTTCCCTTGGGACAGGCTTGGCCGTGTATTCACGGGCTGGAAGCCCGTGCCACAGGGGCCGGTCAAGCTTTTGGGGAGCAGGCTAAAGTAAGGGCAGGCCTGCGTGCCTGCCCAGGGCAACCACACGGGGTAGCCCGTACATACCCTGGAGTTTAGCTGATTTTGGCCCCACGGGCAATCAGTACCTTCCGAAGCTCTTCCAGAGGGCGCATAGATAAATCTGAACTCAGTCCTTCGGCTACGAAAATCTGTTCGCAGTTGGCCGGAGTGGGATTTTGCGACAGCTTATCAAGGTAAATGGCGCTTTTACCCTTCTTGGCTGTGGCTGCTACTGCTTCCGCCAGGGCGAGCTGCCTGATGACCGGATGTGGGTCATCAAGCGCTCCAACGGCGGTATCTAATACTTTTTCTTTTCTCAGAGCCGCGAGCCTGGCAAGAATTGACCGCCTAACCTTCCAATAGCTGTCTTTTCTGAGAAGAGAAACCAGATATTCAATATCATTCTTATTGCCCCGGTCAAAAAGCGCCTCTACAAGAGCAGCTCTCAGGACTGCGTGGGAACGGCCGGCGACCTTCTTTGATTTTAACAGTTTTTGCGCAGCAACATAAAAATCATCTCCCGGTTCATAGCCCCGCAGATGCTGTACTACCGTAGCCAGCAGTTCCGGTTTATCCAGGAATGATTCTTTGTTCAGGATATTTTCGCTAAGGTAGGAAGCTGCCTTCTTATAGCCGACCAGGACCGAAACAGCCATCGCCTGGACATCTTTATCACCGTCGGAAGCGAGCTTAAGGATGCCGGGATAAGCATCTTCCTGCTCGTAACCGGCAAGTGTTTTGAGGGCTATCAGGCTGATTGCCTTTTTGAGGTTGTACTTACCCTTGGTTGTAGATGTGGGATAGTCCTTATCCAGAGCCTGGACGAAGATTTTCCGGACTTTTGTTTTGACAGTCGGGTCGGCCCCGGCCAATCGGGCAAGGCCCAGGCCTGCTTCTAATACGGCAAAATACTGCTGATCGGAATCGGCCTGAAGCAGGATATTTGAGAGTTCCGGAATAAGGCTGTTTATCTTTCGTGCCTCTGTCTCGGCCTTTATAGCTAAGGCGGCAACTCTGGGGTCCTTATCGGCTACAAGCAGAGCAATCAAGCGCTCGGCCTCTTTTCCAAGCTTCTTATCGGCCAACGCATAGGCGGTCAGCATCCGAACAGCAGCATCCTTATCTTTGGCGGTTCTGCGTAGAATATTTAGAGGCACCGGCTTTTTAATCGTACAGACAGCCGAGAGCGCCTGCGAGCGGATGTGTTCGTTCTCACCATCGGTGGCCAGCTTTATCGCCCTGGCGATATGTGCTTTATCAATCTTTACCTTTTGCTGAGCCAGTGTAGCCAACAGGTTTAATCCCACCGCTACTTCAGATCCATCCTTGCTGTTCAGCAATTTCTTCAGAATTTCGTTTGCTTTTGTTTCATTTAATTTCTGTCCATAATAGGTCGCGCTAAGCATGTTATATAAATCTTTATCCTTTTCGGACAAGGCTCTGTGGCCTTGCTGGAGATATTCGCTTTCTTCTTTATCTGCATAAAGCAAGAGGCCAAGTCCTTCTTTTTTGTCTGCCGAACCCCTATACTGGCTTCCGTATCCTCCGTATCCGTAAAAGTGTGAAGTTGAACGCGACCCTAATGATTCAGCCAATTTTTCGGATCGAATAGGTGATAGAGCCGCTCGAGATGCCGGGAGTGCAAAACTTCGTCTTGCACGGGTATTCTGCGGTGTACCGACAAACCTCGGTTGGCGCTGAAACGAAAGGTCGAATTTTGCCTTGCCCAGTGTCGCTCCCTTCACGTAATCTCCCGGATACCCGCTCGGCGGCCCGAACACGCCCGTGAAGCTTACTCCATCAGGCATCGGTACAGGAATGGCAATGGTCATGGGAAGTGTTGTGTCGCTTCCTTCGGGAATAACCTCGTCGACGGCAACAAATGAGGTGTACTGGGACATAAGATTATACTCTAATGCAAGATTGGTAACCTCTTGCTCAATACCGGGCATCCTGCCGCCAAGCTGCTCTAAGCACAGGTATTTGATTTTTTCTCTGGCCCACACTGAAGCTAAGGAGCTGTTATCAGGATTCCAATTTGGAAGTGAAATCCATATCCTTTCCTCATAAGGCTGACCATCAATCCTGCCTCTCAAAATCACCGCTGCCTGTCCTGAACCATTGTAACGGGCAAATAGAATAAGCGGCTGGGCGGAGTAAAGGTCTGGAATAGGATTAGGATAGACATCGCCGACGGCAAGGCCCCCCCAGTCTATTTCGACATCGGTAAGATAAGGTTTGGAAATCCGGGAAAGCATAGCGGTTATTACCGGCTGTGCATCCTCATCCTGCCGAATATACTGGGATGTGCCGCGGCCAAGCTGGGCCATACGCTCTAACAAAGAACGGTTGGGTGAAGAACCCACTCCGAAGGAAAAGAGCCGGGTGGCGCCTACTTTTTCTTTTATCGCAGCCAGAATCTGACTGTCATTGCCGATGAGGCCATCCGTCATAAAAAAGACAATCCGCTTACGCTCAGGTACGTGGGGATAGTCCAGGCAGGCTTTAATACCTTCAATCATCATCGTACCGCCACTTCCGTGAAGGGCCTGAATATAATCCAGGGCCTCCTCCTTATGAAGGCGAGTGGCGGGGACCGGCTTGGGCGAAAATGCACTTGCATTTGATGAGAAACTGATTATCTGAAAGGTATCGTCAGGGCTGATTCCCTGAATACAGTAGTACATCGCCTCTTTGACCTTCTGTATAGGATAGCCGCTCATCGAGCCGGAGCAGTCCACCACAAAGAATATCTCCTTGGGCTCGATATTCCGGGTAACACTTTCCAGGCTCGGCTGGAGCATCAGTAACAGATACCCTCCCTGTTGCGAATAATGGGTAAGGAAAGCTGCGCGGGGTTTCTCTTCAGCAACGCGGTATTCAAGGACAAAGTCCTTATTAGGAATAGTATCTTGCGCCATTATGCTCACTGTGGCTTTTCCTACGCTCTCATCCGTCAGCTCTATATCGTGCGACTTTGAATTCAGGTCTTCGATAGAAAGACCTGCATCCAGTGTAACGGTGAGGCTGATGTCGTGGCCGCTTCTTCGGCCGGGTTTCAGCACGGGCGGAGTGATTCGGGAGGCGTCGGGTACTGTATTTGTATCCGGTGCCCAGCCGGTGCCTTTTTTTCCAGACGGAGCGCCCGGAATAAATCGCGGGCCAACGACCATAGGAAAGACATATCTGTACACGCCGCGGTCATATTTAAGGGCCTGCACGTAACGGATGGTAATCACAATCTCTTCGCCCGGCTGAATATTCGCCACTGACTGCGTAAAGATATTTGGCCTCTCCTGTTCTAAAAGCGCGGTGCGCTTGCCAACGGCACGGGCCTGCTCATAGATTTGCCTGGCTACCCTGCGCTTATGAATCTCCCCGTAGATATTGCGTGTGCCCACCACCATTATCATCTCGTTCACAGCCGAATTTTCCGGCAGTGGAAAGACATAGACCGCCTCAATCTTTTCATTATGAGGATTGTGGAAATGCTGTTTTACCTCTACCTGGGCCAGGAATCCGGAAATCCGGGCATAAACGGAGGTATGTTTGAGTGGGAACTCCAGCATCACCTCGCCCTCCTCATCCACTGCATGCAAAGTACCTTGAGTTGTTTTAGGCTCCTCTGCCATTTGAGGCTTATCGGGAGGATTAACCTCTGCTGTGTCTCTGCTCCAGGCGTGTGAGATGAAGGCAACTGCCAGCAAAATAATCCCTGCAACTACCAGTCTCATCTTTTTTGTCTTGTGATTTTTCATTTTTTTCTCCTGTAAAAATTTGATTGGTACGGGCGGTTCGCGAACCGCCCCTACGTCCAGGCTATACACAGCCATCTATATATTTAGACGTATTAACCATCTGACAGTTGACAGAAACGATACAATTTTATCCTATATTTCCCTCATTGTGGCCTAAGCTCGTTCTCAAAAAGTACTTAGGCAAGGTAAAAGTTCTGTAAAATATCAGCCAAACCTTTTGCACAGTGAACGGGCGGTTCGCGAACCGCCCCTACATCCAGGCTATACACAGCCATCTATATATTTAGACGTATTAACCATCTGACAGTTGACAGAAACGATACAATTTTATCCAAGTTTCCCCTCATTTTGACCTAAGAACATTGTCAAAAAGTACTTAGGTAAGGTAAAAGTTATGTAAAATAGCGCCCCAACCTTTTGCAAAGTGAACGGGCGGTTCGCGAACCGCCCCTACTGATGTGTTGTGAATATGCTGATAAAAATTCGGGACTGCCAACGGTTTCCTGGCTGTCCTGAATTTTTAGATCACCAGATTTTAATCCTGCGTTCAGGTTTCCTGAGTCCTGCGGCGATGGCCTTTTTGCGGAGTTGCTCACCCGCCGGAACAGGACTGTGAAAAAACAGGACTTGAACCACCCTGGGGTAATGGTTTATCGCTTCCAAAGCTTTGGCCCATTGTTTGGGCTCATTTTGTCTCAGAGGTTGAGCTAAATCAAGGCAAATTGCCAGATAGGCGGCAAATGCAAGTTTTTGGTCGTCATCCGGCCTGATTACGGTTTCCTCGATATCGGATTTCATTTCTGACCGCAGCCGCCCGGCCTGTTCGCTGAAGTCGGTCAGGGGCATTACATTTGTCGGCCTTTCCCGGCGTATATGAAAGGCGAGCTGGCCATTGATATTTTCTCTTCGTCCTCCATTTGCGATAATTATCTGCCCGGCCAGGTCAATGAGGCGGTCGGCAAAACTGGTGATAGTTTCATCCATCGGCATATCATCACGGGTAGTATTGCGGTAGCGGTCGACAATCTGCCAGCCCCGTGACAACATCCAGCGATAACCTTTGACCACTCCGATAATGGTGCCGGACGTGGCGGCGTTATTGTCGGCGTCCCAGCCGAAGTTAAAGGCCGTCTTTAGGGTGTTAACAAAGTCTCCCTGGCCGTAAAGCAAGGCGGCAATCGTGGAGGCGGTATTGAGCTCATATCCGTTTCTGTCCCTCATAGCGCCGTTATGCCGGCTGTATTTGGCTTTCACAAGCCGCCGGGTCGTATGCCAGTTGTTTGGGTGCAAACGATACCACCGGCGGACGTCGTTGACAATTTGCCGGACAGCGCACTTTGGGTCGATTGCATTAACGCCGGCGTCAAGAATCTTATCGATGTCGTTTGTTATGAAAGCCGTTGCTATCATTGTCGTGAAAAGCTGTGTCGTTTGTGCGGGCTCCGCATCGATAGTGACGCGAGTATAATTTAAGCCGATTCTTGCCGCAGTTTGGGGCATGCCCGGAGCAAGCAAGCCGAATGTTTCACAGATGAACTGCCCCGAAATATTAAAGTCGGCCCACGGGTTTAGCACAATGCTGCCCGTTAGTGGCGGCTGAACTCCAATATCCATCAACTGACGCGCATATTGATTGGAACACCAGATGCGTTTATTGATTCGTCCTTTCCATAATTGCACAATCATAAGAGGTGGCAGCATAATCTCATTATGGCGCTGCATCGCGACGATATATACCCATTCCAGGTCTGTGTCGTCGTCCGTTCGGGCGCCCTCCGGAAGGGCGGGAACATATTCCTGGACATTGCCCGGCTCGTTGATATATTTCATTTCGTGCTGGAGTCCGTTGAGATTACCCAACAATTGGCCGAGCAGTCCACCTCGAATCTTGTCGCGAAGTACCTCAGCAGGCAATTTTATCGAATTGGCAGGACTCTTTGCCCCGTATATTGGTGCGTTCCTTGTTAGAGAACATAAGCTCAGAAAAATCAGAATCGATATTATATGTGTTCTTTTTATTATCACCTTCTATCTCCTATGATTTCTTTAGCTCTGTTTATATAGTGGTTTCTCCGGGTTCAATCCTCATAATAATATCTTCCTGAATCGCCGGTGACAGGTCCAGGAAGTTGACGAATGTGCCGTGGATTCGCATAATATATATGCCGTTTGGAGCATACTTCTTGGGATTTTTCAGGACCTGACGCAGGTGATTGGCGCTATCTACGTTGGAATAAACGTAGTAGGGCGACTCGACCGGCTCCATCCCCAATCTAAATAACGGCTTTATAACGTTATCACGCATCCATATTCCTTTCTCCTCAAGGTTGTCGGTATCTCCGGCACTGGTTTGGCGTAAACCGATATGTGAAGCGTACCCTCCGGTCATCTTCAGATAGGGCAGCTTCCAGGCTGAAAGGAGTCGATTTGGCAGACCGCCGCGGTCAGCTTCAGGCCGTGGGTCTACGCCGAATCCCAACATCGTCCTCGACTTTCGCCCGTCGGGCGTTGCACCCACCCAATAGCCATAGAGAAGATGCGTACTTGGAGTCGAGAAGTCAGCGAGGTAACTGTTACCCGTTGGATTCTCCAGGTTACTTACCAAATCGCCGACACGATTGACGAGTCGAACTGCTATTGCATCCACCTCGTCGCAGTTATTGCCGAATTTGTCCTGATTTGAGAGAAAGTGATGTAGCTCTCCATATCCTTCAAAGTTATTTTGCAGTGCGCTGCAAATGTCTGCCGCTGTCCATTTGCCGTAAGAAAGAGCGCGACTGACCGCGTATAGAGAATCGGCAACTACAGAAAGCCCATGAATAAGACAGCCGCTTGCATTATAGCGGGTCCCCTGTTTTTGAGGGTCACGCATGTCACGCCAGGTGTGAAAGCTGTCCATCAGTGCCGAAGTAAATGGAACAGGTTTCTCCTTTCCCAATAGCACCGTACAGGAATTGCCTGCCTCACGCATCCGCAGCAGCGTCTTCTCAAGTAAATCAAAAAAGACATCTTCCAGATTTGCATACACTGCATCGGCACCGCCCCCAAGCCCAAGTTCCTGCGCAGACTCTCCTATCTTTTTTCCGGTTATCAGGGACCGCCCATCATTCATTGCCAGTTCCAAAACTTTTGCAAGATTCAGCCAGGTGTTAGTCGTATTCAACGATGCCTTGCCCATGATAAGCGGCTCCTGACAGCCGGCGATGCAATAGTCCGGCAGGTCCTCGTTAGCTACACCTCGACCACTTAATATTTCAAACATCACGTCGTCGTTAAAGAGCGAAGGGTTCGAGTGCCCCGGAGAGAAAAAGAAACGTCCTAACGAACGATAGAAGGCCTCGCGAGTACCGCTATGAACCTTGACGGACAAAGCCGGCTGCGGGTCATTTGTCTCGAAGAATGCGTCCAGCACAATATAAGTCATATCGCAATCAAGGTCACGGCCTTTCTCATCACGCCCGCCAACGATAACGTTTTGCGATATTGCCCAGCAGCGCTTGCCGACCTGGAAAAAACATAGTAAGTGCCTGACAAGTTCTACGGCTTCCTCTCGAGAGGTATCAGCCTCACTGTAATACCGCTGTAGTATTCCGTCGATGTTACCGACGGAAAAAGCATAAGGATTAGGCGCCTGTTCCAACGCCATTACCTGCCACAAGAGCACAAAAGACTGAACGGCCTCATGTAGGGTCTTCGCTCCTTCTGCCGGCACACGACTTAGAATGTCGGCAATGCGGGCCAGCCGCGTCTTTTCATTCGGACAATCTTCTTGTTGTGCTAAAGATTCTGCAAGCTCTCTATAACGCGCTGCAAGTATAATCACCGCCTCAAGCGCCCCGGCCATAATCTCGCCATATTTTTCTCCTGATTGGCGGGCCTTTTGCTGCATAGCCCGAACGCCATTCTTTAGAAAGGGACGCAGGTCTGGAATAGTATGGCCGGTAACCGGCTCCACAAAATACACAACCTCATTGATTTCGTCACCGGCCTTTGCGTAAATTTCCCGCAAGTTACTAACGTAGGCGGTCTTCTGGCAGTACCGACGAACAGCCTGGATTCTATCCTTTGTAATACCTTTCTGAGGATTGGGTGAGATATCATTATAGATATCGGTCGGGTCGCAGTAGCCAGCAAATTCCTCCACCTTAAAAGAAGGATTTATCAAGGCATACGAAGCTGAGAAAGCCCCATCCTGCGTTCCCGCAATCGCGCTGCCTTTGATGATGGAGATCGGCATACGCCGGATTACCCGGCAGAGAAGCTCCGCCTGTCCGGCAGCGTCATCCGGATTCCGGCCGTCGGCCCGCATTGCGCGCGCCTCCTGCATTTTTATCTCCTGAACGAAAAACCACTCGTCCATACATTCCTGGGACCGCTTGGCTTTACGAACAAGCTCTACACCTTCTTTAAATATTTCTTTCCACTCTTTATTTAATCTTATCATTGTCTGAGTCCTCTTTTCAGGTTTAACCTCCCAGTGACGCGCCGAGCCCGCATTTGACAAGCTCATCGACAAAGTCTTGTGCCTCATTGCGTTCCGGCAGCGGCGTATTGCGCATCGGATATTCCTTGCCGAGGGCGGCATACTTTGGCTCACCCAGGTGATGCTGCCTTAATACCTCCACCTGCAAATATTTTCTCTGCTTTGCCAAATCACCCAAAAACGTCTTGATTTTTTCCATCTCCTCTTTGCTGTCGTTCATACCCTTGACAAAGGGTATGCGAACTATAAGCTGGGGCTGCTTTTTCGCCGTTGACAGTAGATTTTGAAGGACCTGCCGGTTATCAGCGTTCATCCAATGCAGATGTTTATCATTTGAGATACACTTGAGGTCGCAAATCAGCAAATCAACCAGTCCGACAAACTTTTGAAAATCTGCGGTGCCGGCGTTTGTCTCGATAGCTGTATGAATACCCTTTTTTCGCAATGCCTTAATAGTCAGCACAAGCTGATTTGCCTGCAGTGTTGGCTCTCCTCCGCCGAAGGTAACGCCGCCGTCGCGGCCAAAAAGTGGTCGGTATTGCTCCGCGCGGCCGACAATCTCTGGCACAGAAACTTCCTTGCCGGCGTATTCAAATGCCGGATGGCGCCACACTCTCACGCAACTGATGTCCGGACATACTGTGCACTTTTGGCGGTCAAGCGTCCACTTATTTGCTGATTTCGCAACCGCGCCATAAGGACACGCCTTGTCAGCGTATTGAGCACGGTCAGGATAGAACAAAATTTGCGGCTCAGGGGACAAACCTTCGGGATTAGCACACCACCGGCACAGGAAGTTACATCCCTTAAGATACACTACCCATCGCCGGCCGGGACCGTCAAAACCCTCACTCCAGCCTGTAGAAAAAATATTCATCTACTCTTCTCCAGGTTGGGACGAATATCATCTTTGGATATTAGTCCCAAACCGATAGCAGCGGCGTAAGCTGCTCCGAGCGCCGCCTCCTCCCGACTGGAACTGATGTAACACGGCAAACCAAAAATCGACTCAATAACTTCAGAGACCACAGGGTTTTTACGAACAGCGTTGCCGCCGGCAATTATTTTCTTAAAATCTTTAATACCAGCCTTAGATGCCATCTCTGCGAGCTCTCGAATCATACCCTCGACAAAGCCTCGTGTCAAATTAGCAGGAGTGAAATTCTCCGCCCCTATACCGTTGATACTTCCCCTGATGTTTGGCTCAAGTCGAGTGCCGCTAAAGCGAGTGTCCACCGATATTCCCGAAGCTCCTTGCGGTGCTTCTGCTGCAATTGAATTCATCCTGCTGTAAATCTCTTCATCGCCTGGCTGTGTCCCGGCAAATTCCTTGACAGTTGCCTGAATAAACTTTTGCAAATATTTATATGCCCATCCTCCGCATAAGCTCGCGCCTACGAGAATAAAGCCGCCAAACGGCATAGGTCTTGTTTCCAATGTTTCGACGAACTTATAGTCATTTTGAGGGAACGAGATTTGTCCCCCGGTGCCAAGGTTCAAAACCGCAGCGTTGCCGGCAAAACCAGCGGCCCCAATAATGCCGGCCTGATTGTCACCCAACGGACTGCAAACCTGTACATCAGGTCCAAGACCCAACTGCTGTGCAAGAGCAGGCCTGATATTGCCTAAGGGTCTTGCCGTCGAAAGCACGCTCGGCAGCACATCCTTATCTATACCAAGCCTGTCAACCAACTCTGCATCCCATAGACCTTCCTGGAGGTTAAAGATTCCCCAGCTTGCAGCGTGGGTCGCTTCGGTCGCAATGACTCCGGTCAAGTGAGCCGCGACATAATCAGCAATCGTTAATGCAGTCGCGTTTTCAGAAAGCTTGCCATTTTTCGCCAGCCACCGCAATGTCGCTCCGCCATAACCCGTGTGCAGCGGTGAGCCTGTTCTCTTTGAGTGCCGGGTTCTGAATTCTGAGTTCTGAGTTCTCTGGTCTCTCCAGGTGATGAGATTGCTCTGCGGCTCTAAGTCAGAATTGACCAGCAGCACACCATGCATCTGGCCGGTAATGCCGATGCCAACGACCTCATCTGCACGAACCTTTTTATCACTCAAAAGTTTTTGGAGCAATCCAAGACACAGAGCCCGGCTCCGCAGAGGGTCCTGCTCGTGATAGCCGGCAGGAAGCTCCTTGATTTGGGTATCATTTACTTGTGAGCAGATTGCCACCGGCCGCAGAGACTTGCACGAAAGTGCCAGTGCAGCAAGTTTAGATGTCCCAATATCCAAAGAAATAACGACTTTTTCGCCCATTCTCGCTCCGTATCAGTTCAATCAAGGCTCACCCCGCCCCTCCTAAAGTCTGGAAAAGGAGGTGCCGGGCTCATCTATTATAGATGCAATGAAATGCACAATATTACTGGAATTGCAACCCGTTGTCAAATGAGCAATCCTGTAACTTGCTGTAAGGCCGAATTCTGGATTTGTTGCCGGATTCATGCTAAAATTTTTTGTGTCGAATTCCACCTTTATTTGGAACAAAAGCGTTAAGATTCAGAGGCGTTAAAATTAGGTCTGAAGACGAGAAATCATTTAAGGAGCATTTTATGAGTCAACGGCAACGAAGCCGAAAAGCGTTTTTGCCCATAGTTGTGATGTTGGCAACACTGACGGCCTATGCCAATAATAGCGATATACTTTTCGATATGGGGCCGGACTCTTGGGCCAGTACGATTTCGCCCGGCGGACAATGCCAATGTCCAGATAACTGTCATCGGCAGATTCAGTACAGGGGAATACTTCTATGACACTGACACCGTCAGAATAATTAGTCCGGCAGATGTGCAAGAGCAATAGCGACAGTAGCCACAAAGACACAAAGGCACAAAGAAACAAAAATTAAAATAAATATATAATCTTGGTGTCTTGGTGCTTTCGTGTCAAAGAGTTGAGAATTGGGGGACCTACGGGTTGGGGGCGCCGGGTGAAGGCACAGCCGCTTTCCAATTGTTCACATCATCTCCGTAATCATTCGGGTCTTTACGAGAAAGTGATTTGCCGTACCCATCCGGCTCGGTCGGCCACGGAGCTTTATCATAGTAACGTACACGGTCG
Source organism: Planctomycetota bacterium (assembly GCA_013349615.1). Lineage (GTDB taxonomy): Bacteria > Planctomycetota > Phycisphaerae > Sedimentisphaerales > Anaerobacaceae > CS2-K091. The sequence goes on from DUZJ01000005.1 coordinate 62,691, forward strand.
ATACAGATATACTGACGAACACCTGCGCTGTTCAAATCGCCGGGCATACTGAGCTCCAACTTCTCACCGGCGCCGCTTAACCAGCCATCGTAAGACTCGAGCACCTCAACGCCATGCGGCACAATGCCGCCGTATCTTGCTGTAAAGGCCGTCTTGTCCTTCACAACCAATAGATAACTATACCCATATATCGTAACAGGTGAGCTGTCCGAAAAGACATACTCAATACCGTCGGTAAACTTCCACGGTGTGTGCTTATCAATGCGGTATAATGTTACCGGAAGGGTGAGGGTATTGTACAGCTCGATATATTCCTCATTCTGATTGCCGCTCGGGGGATTGTACATAATCTCGTTGATAACAATGGGGCCGACTCTGGGCCCGGCGTTAGGCAGCTCCGGGGTGTTGTGGTCGAGCGCAACAAAGTGATATATGCCGGTACTTGTAAGGTAACGGCCGAACGACACACCGGTCTGTGAAGCGCCAAATTCCTGAATCTTTGTGTATCCGGTCAACACACCATCCAGGCCCGAAGACAGGCACACCATTTCGCCATTTTCGCTCAACGCGAAGGGTAGATGGCAACCGGGGTCGTTTGGGTTGCCAAAATTCACGTCTTCGTAGAAAACGAAATACTTATCTGGGTCGATTGTTGTTCCATCGGCAATCTCATATTTCATCCGGCTGCCGCTATTGTCGCTGAGGAACCAGCCGCCGATGTTAATGACTTCGTCGGTAGTGTTGTGCAATTCAATCCAGTCTGAATTGCTATCGTGCGAATGTGCCATCGCCTCGTTAATTACCACGGTATCGATGTTCGAGACACCGGGTGTGGGCGGCTGGCAGAATGCGTAGGTCTCTGCGCCATCCGGGGCGCGACCCTGGGAGACATCGCTTGTCTGTGGGCCGTAGATGACCTTGTCGACTTCGTTGAGGTCGGCGTCGAACAGTGCGACGATTTCCTGGTCGGCGGAGAGCTGGAAGTCCAGGTGGGTCGGCCCGTCTTCCGGGTCGCCGTCAGCGATGAGAACGGCCATACCCGCGCCGGGTACGAAGCTCAGTGGGGCCAACCTGTGCTTATTTGGCTCAGCGACAGGGTCATCGGTCAGGAACAGCCCGCCCAGGTTCACCGGAAAGGCGCGTGGATTGTATAATTCGATGAAGTCGTTATTGAACAGGCAATCAGCGTTGGCAAGCCACTCGTTGATCTTCAGGGCAGCCGGGTCCCCAAGTGGCTGACGCGTATTGGCCTGGCCGAAAGTCGGTTGTGTCAGCGTCCATCGACCATTGTAACCAACCCGACCAATGGACAAATCTGGAATTTGAAGACCGAACTCGACCGAATCGAGCAGCTCGCCACCGGCGGACGGACTGTTGTAGAGGTAAACGCCTTCGCCCTCGCCGTCAAGCCCGAAGCCCAGATGCGTGCCCGGGGCGATAGGATTGTCATCAGCGTAAAGAACCAGATACTCGCCGGGGTCAATTGTGGTGCCGGCGCCGAAGACAAACTTCCTCGGATTGTCCGGATTATCACTGATGCTCATATCATACAAATCGAGAGAGGTGGGTCCTTCATAGTATAGCTCAATCAGGTCGGGGGTGGTTCCATTGTGGCGGGCGGCCTCAACATTTCGCGCGAGGACTTCGTTGATAACAAGCCGACAGTGCAAGGTATCGACGGTCCACGTGTGTGAGGCAGTGGCGCTATATTCGCTTTGCCAGACGCCGGCGGAATTCTTACCGATGGCGTAAACCGTATAGGAAGAGCCATCAGTGAGGCCGGTCAGTGCGATGGGTTCGTCCACCGAACGCTCTTCGCTCCATGGACCGTTTGCGTCGTTGATGCAATATTTATAATCCGTGATGCCAGGCCCGCCAACGGTGAGCGTGGCGTCGGTGCGGTAGGTTACCTCATAAGGCTCACCGCTGATACAGGCACCGCCGGGGACGTAGGCGCCCATATCGAGACCCCAGGGACCAGCCCCCATCGCCGGTGACATAGATTTGAGACGCCAGTCGGCGTTCGAATCAACAAAGATAGGGTCGGCGTCGATGTTGTCCTCGCCGAAATCGTGCCACTCGGATGGAACTATCGACCGGTTGATGGCCAGGTCCGTGGAGACGGTAAACTTGTCGAATACAAGTTCGGTATCCCGGAAGATGCTGCCATCCACGTATGCCCCACGCCCGTAGTCGGTCGTCGAAGTCGGACGTAAGAAATAGAGGGCCGATACAGTAACATCCGCTACGGTGTTGTTTACAAAAGTCATAAACGAGTCGCTCTTGACCTGGGCGACGTGGTCGCAGCCATAGAAGACGTTGCGGACAACGACGTAATCGTGGCCGCCGCCGGCAGACATTATATTGGCATTGCCGGAACCGGTATTGAACTCGTCCTTGTGGTAGTGCGTGAAGACGTTGCCCTCGATGTGGGCGTCACCTTCAATATCGAGCGCATCGTCGCCTCCGCCGAGGAAGACGTTGTTGAGTATCTGGATGACCGGGGCGGGTCGAGTGTTGCCGTCGACGTCTATCGCGTCGTTGTGGCCGGTGATGGTACCGAAGACATTGTTTTCTATGATGAAGTGTCCTGTTGTGGGGGCGGCACCCCAGATGTGTTCGCAGATGTTGTCGCCGGTGGGCTCTTCGCCGAACTCAAAGATGTTGGTAAAGGTCGAGTTGCAAACTATCAGGGAAGAATCCAACGTGCTGATTCGTCGCCGGTCCGTGTGGTCCAGTGTGACGTGGTCCAACAACAGGTTCGATTGGTCCAGGCCTATCATCCCGTTTATGGTCCGGCCGTATTCGACCACGGCGTATTTGATGCGGTTGTCCTGTACGGTGTTGACAAACTGCAAGCCGTTCCAGGTGCCGGCTGTACCCGGCGTTCGTGTAAAGCGGATTAGTTCGTTTTCGCTGCCCTCAGCGATAAGACGTCCGTTAATGGTGAGCTTTGTGGACGGCTCGAAGTAGATGGTAGTGCCCGGCTGAATGGTCAGGGTAATGCCGAACGGCACAGTCAAGTCGCCGGTAACGTGCCATGGGCCGGAAACGGCGTTCCACGTTGTATCGGCCGCAAGTGTACCGGAGATATCTACATCGTTACCGTCGTCGTACCAGATGTCAACAAACCCGCCGAGAAGTTCATTGCCGGTGCCATCGCTGTCTCCGTATGTTTGAACAATGACCCGATTGATACCCGGCTGGAGAGGGATTTCGCCTTCAGCAGGCTCAGGGGCTGTCAGCTCAAGGTCGAAACTTATATCGGCGCTGCTGGGCTGATATTGATGGAGCTCAACGGCTAATACGTTGAAACTATCCTGCAACAAACTCGCATCGATATTGGTGAAGTCATCGTCATTGTCATAGATGCCGCCGCCATAATATAAAGTCTCCCTGTCACGACCGTCCGCGTCGTTGCCGTAGACATTGGTACTGGCTCGGGTAGTGTAGTCTATAACGGGCGGTGACGGAGGCATATTGCTGCGGGCAATTTCGACCCCATTGAGGTACACGACCGCTCCATCGTCGCGTAAAATTCGCAGACTCAGCCGCGAGTATTTCGACGCATTGTTTACGTCGAACAAGTGCCGGAAGTAGGTTGTGATGTAATGGTTACCGGAAGGCCCACTGTTGACAACCGTTGCTTCGGGCCTGCCCTGCGCCGCGTCGCCGTATCCCAGCTCAGCCGGCCCCTCGTCCCAATCTGAATCATTGTAGTTGGTATGAGCAAACCAGTTCACTCCGTCAGCGATTGTGCCCTGATTGGAACCATCGTCGAGGTACTTCCATATCGAGCCGCGGGCGCACAGAATCTCGCCCTCAGTACCGGTGCTTTCGCTTATCTCCCATTGGCCGTCGATAGGCCACCAGTCGGCCAGCCGGCCGTTCACTAATACGGAGCGGGTGTCAATAGCATCAGCAGTGCCATAGAGTGCAGCGGTGTTGCTATTGGTTTTGTAGTAGCCGGAGGCCTGTGGCAAGTCCGCCTCGGCCGTGAACTCGGACCGAATAAGCGACAGAACGTATGAATTGCGCGCCGCAGCGAAGTTTTTCATCTTAGTGATTTCTCCGGCCGGGACGAAATCGGCGAGAAGCTCGTCCAGGAATGGATTTAGACGCTCGGCGGAAAAGGTCGTCTCAATCAGATTATTCAAGTGCCAGTAATAGCGGGAGACGAACTGAGGATGCTTTAGAAAGCGGTCCATTGTTGGGATGGTCGTAGCGCGGAAGATACCGCTGGTCGTGCTGCCGGGGCTCTGACCCAGGCCGAATACGGAGTCTAAATCATGCTGGATCAATACAAACCGTGGGTCCTCGATTCCACAATACATATAGTAGTCGTCCCCGTTGCCGTTGGCAAGTGTAGTCTCGTTGTTGTTCATCAGGACATTGACGGCTATGAAGCGAAGCCACTGCTCGGCATTCATAACACGATTGACCTCTTCGACGTAGGTCTCATCCGGCGTGTTGTCCGACAGGGCGTAAGTCAGCCCTATCAGGTCAGACCAGTCGTCCTCGGCGTTATTTGTCCTCTTGAAGTAGTTGCTGCGGTAGGGTTCGGGGTTCGTCCCCTCGTAGCGAAGGTCGGCCTGGTGAGTTAGTCGCATACACTTGTAGGCATTGCCGGCGTCATCAACCGGGTAATGGTTATCGGCAAAGTCGCTATCAACGACCTCCGCGTGGACGTACGAGCCATACATCTGGTTACCGCCATATTCAGCAAGATTCTGTCCGTTGGTCTTTACCTTAACGGCAGTAGCTTCGCATTGTGCCACTCCCGATATCTGAAACATCGCATTGCCGGCCAGTTGAAGCCATGTGTACACGCTGTTCAAATTGATTGCAGTCACACCTTTCCACGAGCGGTCGTGTGCGAAGTTCACGCGGTAGTTGTTAGGCCAATGCCGGCGGGTGCCGTGGCCGCGATTGCGGACGCCAACATTGTAACGTACCTTCGTATCCACCCCGTCGGCGCTGATGAACGTGGCATTCATTTGACAGTTGGGCCCTTCAAGAGAGCTGTCACTCACGATGTCTCTGAGCCTGGCCCGCTCCATCTCGGTCATAATGATGTAATAAATCGGCTGGTCGCCGGCTGTCCAGTACTGAACGAACGAATCGTCAACCTGGTAGAGCATATTAGTTACCTGCTCCGGAGTGCCGTCCATCACAGCCGGTGCAGACCAGGTCCGCGAATTGGCCGCCGCATCACTTGCTTCGATATAGAACTCGATGATTTTGCCATCCGGGTGAGCAGGTACGTTAACGCCGTGGACCCCATCATCAGCCTCGCCATCACCATGCATTCCGTCATCAAGCATTGTCAGGTCGATGTAGTCGCCGGGGTCATGATGTGGGTATGAATTTTCATTCACATATACTGAGGTGTCGACACGATAGTGCAGCGTTACCGTGATACCAGTTGTCAGTTCATCGATGATGCGAGCTGTTATTGTCACGGGCTCATCGGGGCCAGGGATAATCGGACGATGCTTTACGTCCACGACCAAAGGCGCGGTGTCAACATCAGCAACTGAGTTAACTACACCAGGCGTGCCTTCGTTATCAACACTTGCCGCCCAGTTCTGTCCATACTCGTTCGGAAGTGCCGGATTGACCAGTTCCAATGACTTGCCATCACCATCAGTGTCCTCCGACCAAATCCACCCGCGGTGCCCGCGGTCGAGCAGGCCCAGCTCCCGTACCGCCCACTCACCCTCGTCAGCATAGCGAACATGGTCGACATTCACACGCATATTGTCAATCAGCTCAATCGCCTCGCCGGAATTGCTCAGCCGTCCGTACCAGCCGCCAACGACGTTCGTTACGTCTGGGTACTTGGCCTTAAACGTGTTCACGTCCGCTGCGACAACAAGGTATTGGCCCGCCCCAATTGTAACATCGTTCGGGAAAGCGAAGTCCACGCCGTCGGTAATTCGCCAGCCGGCCAAACTGAGCAACTGTGTTCCCCTGTTAAAAAGCTCGATGTACTCGGCCCGGATGTCCTCGGGCTCATAGTAGGGATTGTAGAGACGGTGGTAGGGATGGTACATGATTTCGTTGATGACGACGTTGATGCCGGATTCACCTCCATTGTGCTCTCCCGGTGTCGGGGTTGTGTTGGTATCATGAAGAAAGACGCACCAGGGACCGCTGCCGTTGGGAAAGCGTCCATAGGAATCATCCGGGCTTTGTGCCGGGAAGTCAATGATACTGTCGATCAGAGTACTGCCATCGGTGTCGAACAGGCCGATATCCTCATCGCCCGCGGCGTCGAGTTTGAAGTCCACGTGTAGACCTTCTTCCGAGAGTTCTCTGTCAGCCCAAATCAGAAGGTAGCTGTACGCCTCTATGGTGGTTTTATCAGGGTAATTGTCAGGAATGCGATGCCACTGATTGGCATCGTCCACATCATCCGTGAGATACATGCCAGCTATGTCGATGGCGTAATGGCCATAGTTGTAAATCTCAATCCAGTCGTGATGGTCACCATTTGGGTCCTGGATGAAGCTGTCGTTGTCGGCCATGAACTCGTTGATGACCAGCGTGATTTGGCTGTGGTCCTCGGTCCAGTCCTCCGCCAACAGCGCAAAATCAGACATACTTACTCCGGGGACGCCATCCAGGTCTGCTTCGCAGGCAGGGGCAACACAGCTTGCGTCCAGCCAGCGGTAGGCAAGGGCTTTTAAGTCTTCGAAATCAACTTTGCGGTCCCCGGTGATATCGCCTTTGAGGTAAGGATGGGCACCGGCCGAACCGGCCAAAGATGCAATCAATACCAGCCCTATTAGAAGTCCGAACAGAAATCGCGCCGGCCACCTATCGTGACTTGCCCCGTTAGAAGTAAGGTAAGAACTTTTAGCGGGGCTTGCTTCTAAGGGAGCCGGCGATGGCGGGGAGATTACTACAGATTTGGACATCCTTTATTTCCTTCTCCACTGGTGTTTCCAGCCATTGGCTGTGGTTCTATCTTTGCATCTTGTTGGCCTTTGACGATCCAAATGCACAGATACTCCGATTTTTCAATTATAACATTTATGGGACATTAAAGTCAATACTTAATCTGCTCGAACACGGCTATTTTGGGATTTTCGGCCAAGATACGGGGCGGCTTTATACTGAATCGGCCTATATTTCATATCTGAATAACGGTGTGCCAGCAAAACGGCAGGAGTATCCGTAGCAAAGTCGGCACTAATTCGGGGCCTCGTATCCCACAATGCACAAATCCCCATGCTTGTCTGCGGAAGCAGATGTGGGGGCAATCAGAGACTTATATGACAGAGAACCGCCAGCGCCCAAAGCAGGTCCTTTTTGGCCACGACCTTCGTTTCATACCTTTCGTTTATCGGTATAAGGTGAACGCCCTGCTCGGTTGTTCTTATGAGCTTGCAGGTGACACCTATTTGATTTGCAATACGTGCAATACCAATTTGCCCCTGTGCCGCCGGCACTGAGGGAGTTAATATCACAATGTTACCGTCATTTATCCTCGGAGACATACTGTCGCCATCTACCTGCAGCGCAAAGCTGTCGGGAAATAGCTTGTGAATCTCTTCGCACTGGACGAACTCAACTATCTGCTCCGGTCCCTGCCCGCTAATCTGAATAAGATTGACCTGCTGCTGTTTAAGGCCGTCTACCAGGGCCCTGGCGTGCAGATCAACCGACACCGTGCCATCTACAGAACCAATAATCGCCTTGCCGATATGCTTTTTTACCAATTCCTCGAGTTCAGTAACAGCTTGCTTTGGCTCCGGCAGAAATGTTTGGTCCCAAAAATGGACCATCCCTGCCGCCGTTCGGCCGAGCACTGGAATCCACCCCGGCCCCTCCGGTTTGGCCAACTGAACTTTATAATGAAGCTCCTTTTCAATACCTTTTTTCTCACATAATAGCTCAATGAAAGCCAGAACCGGCCCGGCCAGCTCCGGACTGTTGGTAAGTAAATCGTCCAGTTTTTGCAGAAGACCGCTGTTTGCCCCGGATGGAAATCTTTTTTCGGCGCTGCGGCCTGTAAGCAGCCATTCCAAATCTGTTCCTGTAACCTCACAAATTTTGAGCAAAACCTCAGTTGGAGGGATCCTGTTATTTTCATAATAGCTGTAAGTAGAAGCACTTATGCCCAGAGCTCGGGCAAATTTGCTCTTGCCCCTGCCGCCTGCGTATTGCTTACGCAGTTGCCTGACACGCTCAATTATCGCATTTTCGTTAAAGTTTTTCACATTTTTTACGTTATTGCGAAATTTGAGTTGCATTCTTTCGCACTCGTGTTAATATTCAAAGAAAACCTGATTCTAAAGCGTACATTTTAGACACGGATAAGAATGTTGTCAATAAGGAGATTGCAGAGAAATGGCAAAATCCAAAAGAAAAAAGTTAAAAACGGCGGTTTCAACGAAAAAGGCGAAAAAAACCACAAGAGACCAAACAAAAGCAGCAGAGTACGTAGGCCATCTTTTGGAACTGCACAAATTGCAAGGGACACTGCTGACCCGGCTGGACAAGGAAGTAAAGTAAAAGTCAAGTGCGAGAGTGCACCTGGTTTGAAATTGGGTTTGATTGGGTTTGTATTGGGTTTGTTTCGCCGCGTGGGGCGGGGAAATTGGGTTTGATTGGGTTTGTATTGGGTTTGTTTCGCCGCGTGGGGCGGGGAAATTGGGTTTGATTGGGTTTGTATTGGGTTTGTTTTTCCCGCGTTGACCAAGTGTCCATTTTGCATAATCCTTTGTTGAAACTCGGCTTACGTTCATTTGGGCATTTTGGAAATTGGGTTTGTTTTGCATAAAATGAGCGATTTGTAGTGCGCTCTCTACAGTTGTAGAGGACCCTACCAAATGATTATTGATTATTGATGAATGATTCCGTCCAAGAAAGGCCGGATCTTCGATATTTGTTGTTGAACATTCAGTATTCATTAATTACCATTTCCTTCATTTTGGGCTTCTGCAAAAAAAGAAGCGCCTCTATAAATGCACGAATGTGCGCGTTTGATACGAAGAATGGCTTGTTTTTGACAGGATTTACAGGATTAAGTTCTTGGTAACAAAGGAGATAAAATTTTTTTATTTTTTTGGGATTTTGTTGTTAGGTATGGCCGCTTTTGGTTGAAAAAGTAGAGGATTAGAGAATTGGTAAAAAAAACGTCTGGATCCCTGTCTAAGACATACAGGGACTGTCGAGAAAAGGCAAAAAATGCACAAAAAATACCCCAGAGAGATAACGTTTCACTATCTCACGGGGCAGGCAAAAAAATGACCAAAAAAGTGCTTTATTTGGCACTGACGAACACAGACTTTTTACCACGGACTAACGCGGACTTTTTATTACGGATTACAGGCGGCGGAAGACCAATTAGTCGTTAGTTGAAAGGATTATGGCCGGAAATAAAAAGAGCTTGGGGGAAAAGCCGATCCTACGGGCTTTCTTATTGAACATCGACAAGACCGATCTCATTTGAAGGAGATTTATCAATACCTAATTTCTTTAGAAATTCATCCGTTTTGTTATTAACCCATTCATTATATCTTACATCTGCTAAATCAATTCGCTCCAAAAGATCATCGGTAAATTCGGCAATCTTCTTTTTCAATTTCCAATCTTGTATCTTATCTCCTGCTACATAAACAATTCTGTCAATTATTTGCGCTGATATAAAATGTGGCACATCCTGCGTACGAGCAATTGCATGAGCAAGAGTGCATAACTGGGATTCTGATATCGGACGATATGGTTTTGCAAATTCATACAAAATATCAGGACTAATTATCCAACCACATCCTTCTAATTTCTTTCCAACCGATATCATTGCACGATCCCAAGTAAGGAGAACCCAATGTTCGTATTTCTCTGCGATCTGTTTCTTTAAATGACTCATAGCTAAAACATCATGATTGACAAGCTTGAAATTCTTACTACGTTTTAACTCATCTAAATAATAGGAATACTCAACTTCAATATCTGTGGTATAATGTTGGGGTATTTTGGGGATTTCTTCAAATTCCACGCTATATTCATGGAATAATGGTTGTAAATCAGTCATTACTTTTCTAATCCAGACATCCAGATTCATGGATTTTGATTCTTTGCAAAAAGAGGAAAACGAAGCAAGATAGTCAAACAAGTTACTCGGAACACTTAGGCCTGAGTTCTTAAGTTGATAATAATGAGCAACGAATGCATTTTGTGAATATTGGAGTTGTTCCGCATAATCGTCAAGATTATCATAAGTTCTAGCACGAAGTAAGTGTGAAGCACATTCATTTATGTAAAAAAATGGTATACATACGTTGACAGACAGCTTGTGTAATGTTTCTATAGCTTTATGATTACTTGAAGAAAAACGTCCCTCTGAAGGTTGGAACAGTCTAGAACATAAATACGGTATTGCTACTGAAGCATCTAACATAACACTAACATCCGACCATCTTGGTGCACCTATGGCTTTTGCCCCAGATATAGCATCGGCACCTTCTAAAGCAACAAATATAGCAGCTCTCGAGAGTTTTTTTACTATCGGCAAGTCTTGAGCCTGCATAAGCATTTCTTTTATCGTATCATCAAGTTTTTCTCTGGGAACACCGGAATTAGAGATAAAATCCCGAAGTTCTTGCAAGGACTGATTCAAGTTCTTAAAGAATCCCATAGCTGTCATTTTTAGCTTGGCACTCTTGGCTGACTCCAACTGCTGCTCTATAAACACCTTAGCCAAAAGAACGGATGCTTTCTGACCATCTGCCAAAGACCATGAAATATTATGCTCGGATTCCATAAGCGAAGTCTGGGCACCGACTAGGGATATGAATTCCTTGAGGTAAATTCGTTCAGCATTTTCAAGATCTTTTTGGGCATTTGGCGCAAGAGATAAATTTTTATCATGAATCATAATTAGTTTGCCTTTAGTGAGAAGCGAATCAATTCGTCGCAAAATTTGAGAAGCTCTGCTTTGATCACAGGCCAATAGATCGATGGTTTTCTCAAGTAAGACATCACGGATTAATGGGCCCTCATTATGTAATGTAATAAGTATACTGTCTTCATAGACTGTGTTTTTTAAATTGTCTGAATCTTGGCCCATAGCTACATAAGAATGAAGACAGATTTCTTGTTTATCAATTCTTGATGCCACTCCAGTGGCTAGTGGAGCATCAATAGCATCTAAGAAATCAGTTACAAGGCCAGCACTCACAATTAATTCTGAAATTTCTTTTGCCCCTAAACATGTACAAGGAACCTTGTAAGTAGAAGTGATACCTCCTTCCAATTGTGCAAAAGTTAATCTGGAAATGGGTTTAGGGGTGATAAAAAAGAATCGAGTTGCACCATTCGCGACAGCTTTTTGGGCGTCAATTTTAGCCTTCTTTTCCCAACCCTTGGTTTGAACGGTATCTTGAACTGCAATGGTATGAGAACCGCCTTCGTCTTTGAATATCAACCAATCCGATCCTCCATTATACGAACCATCCACATTTACAACTTTTAAATTGAAGATCTTGGGAAGAATCAGATAAATAACCTTTTTGAAGTCCTTTCTTCCTAATGACATTATGTTGTTCTTGATAGTATCAACATCCATTATTACTACTCCCAAATTATTCAATTGCCTATGTATAATCGCTAAGGAGCGCCCTTAGCCCACCGCAAATTCAAACAAACGATTCTATTTTCGTTTTACAGATTCTTTCAGTCACTTTATGCAGTTTTTGGACGTATTCGGCAAATGTGCAAGCGACTTTTTCCTATACCACCATTATACCGAGTGCTTACTTCAACAATCAACATATTTACTCCAAAATTCTCAGTAATATGGTATTTTGAGAAAGCCACACACAGACGGCGAATTTGAGATGTATAGCGGTTTTGTTTGGGTGAAACGACAAAAAATATTCCCCCCAGCACGGGGCTGGGGGCTATATAAAAGGACGGGGAATCCCCCCACCGCAGGGGTGGGTAAAACGACAAAAAAAATCCCCCCACCGCAGGGGTGGGGGCTATATAAAAAGAATTGCGTAGGGTCTAAATCAGGAGTAACATCAAAGTTATGGCAAAAACGGTAGGGTATATGGTTACATGGACAACGTACGGTAGTTGGTTGCAAGGGGACAAACGAAGATATGTCAAAGATGGAAAAGTATTGGACGGCGACGAACA
>DUZJ01000006.1 GCA_013349615.1 Planctomycetota bacterium
AGAGGGCTTCATAAATGCCTGCAAGCCTTATGGCATTAAGAACGTCGCCAGGACCGGAACAATCGCAATGCCCCGAGCGGCAAAAACAGAGCCATAGCTCATACTGTGTCGGTTTTTGCACAATACGCACCAATATCTCCAGCAGAAGTAAATTTCTTGCCTAACGGGGGACTTTTAACCCGGATTTGCCGCAGATGAAGCGTGATTTGCCATAAATGAAACGCCAGTTGTAGCATATTATTGATACCTGTGTTGTTAATGGAATCTGCCCGGATGGTCAATTTCAGGGTTTTTGGGGTCGTTTAGGGGGTCGTTTAGCCGTCGCCGGCACGGCGACGAATATAGTTTGTTCCATTAGAAAAACAGTTATCATTAAGCGTGATATGTCGCAGATGAAGCAGATTTTGCTTGTTTTAAGGCTCTTGATGTGTTATTATGAGACGAGCACGATGTAGCGGTGCCCTTTTTAGTGCGCCGCGATTGGAAAGGAGATAATGCTTATGAGATGACATATTGGTTTTTTCAGGATTGGTGCAATTCGTATTAAGAACAGAAACTATAATTTGAAAGGAACAAGAAAATGAAAAAACAGTATTTGACAATTTGTATGGCTGGGTTAGTGTTGATCTCAACAGCATTTGCTGAACCTGTTGGTTTTGATAATTTACAAATAGCCTCCATTACTTATGGTACGGTTGCAGATGAGGGGAACCCTCGATTAATGGCCGCTTATAACAACAAGATTTACTTCATTGTTTCAAATGATGGGAGTGCTACTCCATCAAAAGTGCGTTGCTATACCCCCTCGGATGGATGGTCGAATTCCGTAAATCATTCGATTATTGAAGAAACAACTGGAAAATTTGTAACGTTACGACAGATAAATAACTTACTTTACTTCTCAGACAATCTTGGCAATGTGTACTCTTACAATGGAACTTCACTTACGGAGATGTCCGGGACACCTTTTACGGTGAGTGATTATGTTTCATCAATTGGGGAGTTCGATGGATTGATGTATTTTGGCACTTCTACAAGCAATATCTTTCGGTATGATGGATCCACTTATGAACGAGTTTATGAAGTTACCGAGGATAGGTCATCTATAATAGATATGGTTGCCTGGCAGAAAGATGGGTATCTTTATGTATCTGTCGGACCTCGCAAAGGTATATGTTGTCCGGCTACTGGTTATGTTATAAGGTCAAACAGCGGAAATGCTGATTTTTGGGAAACAGTTCTTAGTGGAAATTATTATAGCATGCTTTTCATCCCAACTGCGGATTACCTTTATACTGCTGTTATGGATACGGCGTATTCACACAGCAGCACTGTTCGAAAAAGTAGCAACGGAACAGATTACCCAATTATCTATGGACCTGATGGTCAGTATAAGAGGGCTTGGGGATCACTTTATCACGAAGGATTAGCTTATTTTTTTGCAGATGATCGTATTAGTGGGCTTGGAGAAATAATTGTTGACGATAATGGATCTGTGAGTCGTACGATATATCAAAATTGGCAGATAACACAAGCTGTAGAATTAAATGGCGAAGTTTATGCTTTGGCGACAGATTCTAGTAATGCTCTTTCTCCTGCAAATGTGTATTTGATAACTACCGCCCCCGAATCCGCCACACTTTTGGTGCTAATTGATATTGAACCTGACACTCTCAACAAGAAAAGCCATGGCAAGTGGATAACTGTATACATTACATTGCCCGATGGTTTTGATGTCGGAACAATCGACACTTCGAGCATTGCAATCACGTCGCTAATTGGTGAAACCTGTGATCCACAGTATACACAAGAAGCAGACCTCAGCTTTACGCCTCAAGTTGGTGATAGAGACGAGGATGGCATTTTGGACCTTACAGTGAAATTTGATCGTCAGGTGCTGCTGGCTAATCTATGCTTAGATGATGTTAGCATAACGATATAAGGTGAATTGACAACAGGTGAGCTTTTCAGTGGAAGTGACAGCATACGAATAATTGACCGAGGAAAGTAAAACCAACGCCGTGTTTCTACAGACTGTAACGGAGCCGTGAGGACACTGATAATACTCACGGCTCTACTTTGTTGGTGGTCTGGCTTTACAAAGGAAACACAGGGCAAAATAGCTTTGAGTGTTGGGTTTTTAAGTTTTGAGTGAAAAAAGCGAATTGTCGCCATTGCTGTCACAAGGTGACAATGTGTCGCAGCAATGCCAACGCGTTTATTAGCGTGAGGAGGTTTTATTTGCGCTCTTTTTTTATGCTCTTTCCCCGTTGAATCGGGGTTCGGATTCTATCCAGAGTTTCTCAAACTCAGAATGAGCGTAGATCCCGCACCAATTTTGTTTTTTAAATTTGGTGCGTGGACAATCTCCGAAATCCCTGTTCCATAAGCACTTGTCCGCCTCAGGCGGATCCCTCTTCCCCTGATGTCCGGCAACCTGATACTCTGATATCCTGATATCCACTTCCTGTTTCCCTGTTGCGCTGAAAGTCCGGCCCCTGAAAGTCCGGCCCCGGGACGGATTGGACGGAATAAACTTTTTTCTCTCAGCATCTAATAAAAGTCCAATATTTTTAATTATTTACTTTACATCTAACATTTCCTATCGTATAATATTTATCAAACTAATATGTTGAAATAGGCTAAAATGGTCAATAATCATTTATCAATATCGAAGATCCGGCCTTCCTTGGACGGACTGAATAGTAAATTAGGAAAACTTATAATAGCCACAGAAGCCGTAACCCCCCAAACCGCCTATTCAGCCCACACAGCCAAAAGGTTCTTGTGGTTCGCTCTATCACTCTGTTCCTTTGTGCCTTTGTGCCTTAGTGGCATCTTTACAACTGTAGAGGAGTCTCTACAAATCAGCCTTTTTATGCAAAACAAAGCCAATTTCCAAAAAGGCAAAATGAACGTAAGCCGAGTATCAACAAAGGATTGCGAAGATGAGACACTTGGTCAACGCGGGAAAAACAAACCCAATTCAAACCCAATACAAACCCAATCAAACCCAATTAAAGCCAATAAAATGCCAAAACAAAGCCAATACAAACCCAAACAAAGCCAATTTCAAAGGCAAAAAAAATGCTGCTCTCCACCTTTATGCTGTGGGATATCTAAGGAAAAAATGATATTCTGTAACCTTATTAATAGGAAATATCAGTTTAATATAATTGCTGGGAAAATATCGAATAATAAAACAATTTGAAAAAACTGGATGAAAAGGGAAATATTATGGCAGCAAAAATTTATTACGAAAAGGACGCCCCGATAGATGCGTTAAAGGGTAAAAAAGTAGCGGTTATCGGCTACGGCAGCCAGGGACACGCGCACAGCTTGAACCTGCGCGACAGCGGCATACAAGTGGCGGTGGCCGAGCTGCAAGGCACGGACAACTTCAAACTGGCGACCGAACACGGCTTCACGCCGTGCGATATAAAGCTGGCTTGTGACGGTGCGACGCTGATTATCGTAACCATCCCGGACGAAATGCAGGCAAAAATATACGCCGAGCAAATCGCCCCAAACCTGGTCGCCGGTCAGACACTCGGTTTTTGCCACGGCTTCAATATTCACTTTAAGTATATTGAGCCGCCTAAGGACGTGAATGTCGTGATGATTGCCCCGAAGGGGCCGGGGCACCTGGTTCGCAGTGAGTTTGAAAAAGGCGGCGGCGTGGCAAACCTGGTAGCCATCCAGCAGGATGCGACCGGCGACGCCAAACAAATTGCCCTCGCCTGGGCAAATGGAATCGGCGGAGCCCGGGCAGGCGTTATTGAAACCACATACAAAGAAGAGACCGAGACGGACCTTTTCGGCGAGCAGTGCGTCCTCTGCGGCGGCCTGACGGCACTTATCAAAGCCGGCTTTGAAACGCTGGTGGAAGCCGGATACCAGCCTGAGATAGCTTATTTCGAATGTATGCACGAAGTCAAGCTCATAGTTGACCTTATGTACCAGGGCGGGTTGAGCTATATGAGATACAGCATATCGAATACCGCTGAGTACGGCGACCTGACCCGCGGGCCAAGGATTATCACAGAGCAAACAAAAGCCGAAATGAAGAAGATACTATCGGAGGTTACATCCGGCGAATTCGCCAAAGAATGGGTCAACGAATACCAATCCGGATTAAAGAACTTCAAGGAACTGTACGATAAAGACTATAACTGCCAGCTGGAAACAATTGGCAAAAAACTGCGTAAAATGATGAAGTGGATAGACTCAAAGGAAATCTGACGGTTTGAGCGACTGCAATGGAGAACTCAAATGCAAAACCAAAACTTAAAGCATAGAATTCTCAATTTCGGATTGTGCCTGTTAGTTTTTGCCCTGTGCGGCTGTGCCGCTGTGGATTATGTTAAGCCCGAAGGGCCTCCATCTGATAATCAGCTCGCCCAGAGCTACTACAGGACAAGGCTTAACGTCAAAACCTCCGCCGATGTGCTGGCTATAATTCACATACCCCGGTATGAGCTGCTCAGTCAGAGCAAGAGCGTCGTCGCTTCCTCAGGACAGAAGAAAAAGGGCCATAAGATTTGGTTAAAAATGGTCGCCTTCAACGAAAATGACCCTACAGCAAAACGAAAGTACTTTTTTATTGTAGATGAAAAACCGAAAAGTTTCTGGGTTCAGCCCAAGCGCAGACTCAGATTTGACAGCAAAATGGCTTTGGAAGCGGAGGTCTTTGATGAGCCTTACGCAAACGAGAGTGCAAGGCGAATCGCAATACTAAGACAGGTTTTAACAAACGTCCGCAAAGATATAAGTGAGGTCGAAAAACAAGATAAAACAGTTAATGTCTGCGGGATGCTTATCAGCCAGACGCTGGAGACGATTTTGGTTAAACTGGACGCCTCGTCTGAGCTGGCATCAAGGCTAAACTCCCCAAAAGGTCTTGACTTCGACCATATCACCCTCGGGGCCGGCATCATTTGGATGAACATCGTCGCCGACATCGTAAATGTAAGAATCAGGGTGAACTCGTTTGTACGTACCCTCGACGACCCATTCGCCATAGAGGATTAACGCTCAAAAAATAAGAGTGGGTCTATAAGCCGAGTTCTGTACGCCGTCACAACTGACGGGCGGCGGCCATTTATCTTGACCAACTGTTACCAGTTGGCTCCCCCGCACCTACTTTGAGATTCCAACGCAAATCCCCGCTTTTGTGCTTCGAACAACAATCAAGTTTCATCTGTCGGGTCAACGTTAGCATCTCAAAGTAGGTGCGGGAAGCGACCTACCTGCTGTTAATACCCGGGCCGAGTACCAGCTGCTTGGTCTTGCAGGCGGTGGGGTTTACCCTGCCGACACCGTCACCGGTGCCGCGGTGCGCTCTTACCGCACCATTTCACCTTTGCCTGTGTCCCGACGAATCGAGGCCATCGGCTGTGTCGTTTCTGTGGCACTTTCCCGCGAGTTGCCTCGGGTGGCCGTTAACCACCACCGTGCCCTGTCCTGCTCGGACTTTCCTCCCCGCACCTATTTGGTTCATTGTCTGCAACCACAATTGCTGCGATATCTCTCACCTTTTTCCTCAGACACTCTTGGTTCGACATTAAGCCAAATAGGTGCGGGGCGACCGCCCGACCCACTCTTTTAATTGACTATTGACTACGTATTATTATAGCAAAAGTTTGTTGTATTATCTACTTTTGAATTTCGATATGTTTCTTGAAGTGCTCATCATCGGTATTTGGGAAATCGCTTCTGAAGTGCACCCCTCGACTTTCCTGGCGATTCTCAGCCGCCTGGGCCATCAGCAGTGATACCGTCAACATATTCTGACATTCCCAGCCCTGTTGCGAATCAAAGATTTTGTCCATTACATAACGCTGCCAGAACGTGATAATCTCCTGTGCCTCGCTGAGCGGCTGTGCCGTTCGGGTGATGCCGACATTTCGCCACATAACAGCTCGCAGCGAGTTTCCAACGTCAGCGGTGTCCAGGCGACTGCGGTCTGAATGCGGGATTTGATATTTTATTAGTGGGTGCTTGATATGGGCCACACTTGCTTTTGTCTGCGGGCAGACGGATTGTCCCGCTGTTTTGCCGAATACCAGGCCCTCGAGCAGCGAGTTGCTGCCGAGTCGATTTGCCCCGTGCAGACCGGTCGATGCTATCTCTCCACAGGCATAAAGATTTTCGATGCTCGTCCTGGCTGAGGTATCTGTTTTAACGCCGCCAATCATATAGTGAGCGCTCGGTCGCACGGGAATCAGGTCCCGGCTGACGTCTATGTCGAAACTCTCACACAACTCGAAAATATGCGGGAATCTTTTTGCAAAATGCTCTTTATCAAAGTGCCGAACATCCAGAAAAACATGCGTTGAGTTCGTCTTGAGCATATGGGCCAGGATGGCTCGGCTGACAATGTCACGCGGTGCAAGCTCCGCGGATTCGTGGTAGTCCTTCATAAAGCGCCGGCCTTCGTTGTCCAGCAGCACTGCGCCTTCACCGCGGAGTGTTTCGGTAATTAAGGCCTCGAGGCCCCTGCGATGTAAAGCGTAGTCGGGTGGAACTGCATAAACTCCATATCCTGCAATATGGCACCGGCCCGGTAAGCCATAGCAATGCCATCGCCGGTCGCAACTTCCGGGTTGGTCGTCTCGCGATAGAGCTGCCCTGCCCCCCCGGTTGCAAGGATTGTGTTTGCAGCCCAGATTATCTGGTCGGCGCCATGTGGACGGTGCTTATCATAGCCGATTATCCCGACGCACTCATTGCCGTCGTTTGTCAGCAAATCGATGCTGTAGAAGTTCTCTATTATCCTTATATTCGAATTCTGCCTCACCTTTCTTATGAGCGCCTCTGCAATTATCCTCCCTGTTTCATCGCCGTGGGCGTGAGCGATACGAGGGAGTGAGTGGCCCCCTTCAAGCGTCGTGGCAATACGGCCGTCGATTAAATCAAACTCAGTACCCCAGCTCAATAATTGCTCGATAAGCTCCGGCCCCTGGCGAACGACAAAGCTCACCACACCTTCGTCACTCATGCCGCATCCGGTGTTAATTGTATCGGCTATGTGTAACTCAAATGTGTCTGCTTTATCAAGCACTGAAGCGATTCCCCCCTGGGCCTTCCAGGTATTGCTGTTCTCCAGAGTATCTTTGCAGACGATGATGACGTTGCACCGCTCGGCCGCCTCGATAGCAGCACGAAGACCTGCGATACCTGCTCCGATTACCAGGCAGTCGGCAAAGAGCTGGTGCGTTGAAATAGAGTCGATATTTACAAGATAACGCCTAAATTCCGGCATAAAACTGCCTCTAAAACAGCGAAAAATGCAAAACTTTAAAAATGGCCGTTTTTAGTTTTTCACTCTACATTTTACGCTTTTATGATACCTGAAAATGCGGTTTTTGGAAAGGGGCACAAAAAAATTAAAAAAATATGATTTCTCCGCTTGACAAATTGCCAATAATACCTTACACTGTATAGTATATTAAACTTTTCAGTATAAAGTATAGCATAGTAACGGGCCGGGAATGCCCCATTGGGTTTTGTTAGGGAGATGAAACATGACGCGACTTAGTAAGCAGACGCTTGACGGCAACGTTGAGACGCTGATTTTAGCTGTTCTCAAGGCTGGGCCAAGCTATGGCTACGCCATCGTCAAAGAGTTGAACGAGCGGGCGGAGGGAATCCTGCAGCTCGGTGAGGGGACTATTTATCCGGTGCTATATCGGCTGGAAGAGAAGAAATTGATAGCTGCAAGGTGGCGTTTGGCCGAAAATGGCAGGCAGCGAAAATATTATCGTCTAATCTCCAAAGGCCACAAAGCCCTTGCCGCCAACCGCCGGCAGTGGCAGATGCTCTCGGCCGCGATGGGCAAAGTCCTGGGTTCTGCAGAGAACCTTCTACCCAAACCTCAGGTAAAAGGAGCGACAATATGAGCCGGGCACTGCAAAAATATCTTGACCATGTTATGCTCTACGCCAATCGAAAGGAACAAGACGCGGCAAAAATCCGAGTTGAGCTTGAAGACCATTTGCGCCAAAAGATGGCCGACCTCCAGGCCCGGGGCCTGCCGGGCGAAGACGCCGTGTTTCAAGCAATTGAAGACCACGGCACCGCGCGGACCGTCGGCTATGGTCTAAGGAAGGGCTTTGCGCTGCTGGATGTCCGTACCCAGGGCACCGCTCGCGGATTTATCGCAATAGGACCAAGAGCGGTCGGAATAATTGCGTTCGGCAACGTTGCGGTGGGACTGTTCGCCTTCGGCAATTTCGCCTTCGGCGCTCTTGCCTTCGGATTTTTTGCCATAGCCGGCTTACTTTCATTAGGAGGTATTTCACTGGCTCCGCTCGGTGCCGCCGTGGGTTTGACGGCAGTGGGGAGGGGCGCCTACGGGATGATAGCATGCGGAGGACTAGCCGTTGGATTGAAGGTCCCCTGGGCCATTGACGGTGTAAGTTTCCTTAGCGGTGAAAACGGACTACAGTTCCTGCAGCACTTTCGAACCCGTGAAGGTACCGTTGCGCTCATTGCTTTAACCTCGTGGCTCTTCCTTATATTTCCTATCATGAATGGGGTTATGTGCAGTATCAAAGAGAATGAGTATAAGAGAATCAAAAAAATTGATCCGAAACTGATTGAATAAAACACCGGTGAACCAGAACCGCAGATGGCCAAATAAAAAAGTCAGTTCTGCGCTAATTTCGTCCAGTCACAATCGAGCAGGGAGGGTATAATCACTTCTCCCAGACTTCGTGCCTCGATATCTGCGGTCTCATCGAAAGGCACAATGCAAAGGACATTTACACCGCCGCATTGGGCTATCACCTGCCCGGCGGTTTCCTCGGCAACTGTTGCCTCGGTAGCATTGTAACCGTTGATGACTACGCCGGCGATTTTCAACTCTGCCGCACGGATGCAGTCAATCGTCATTAGTGTATGGTTTATCGTTCCCGCATTCAGGCGGGCGATTACCACCACAGGCAGACCGAATTCCACTGCCAAATCCAGCAGGTCAAATTCAGCCGTTAAAGGCATCCGCACACCGCCTATGCCTTCGACGATAACTATGTCGGTACTTTCGCATATATCTTTGTAGGCAGACGCGATGCTGTCGAAACCTATCGGACGCCCTTCCTGAGCAGCACCTGCAATAGGCGCTGCCGGGGTAACGTAGCCGACAGGCGTAATTGTGGAAAGGGAGAAGTTGCTGTTTGCACAGGCAGCCAGGAAATCAGTGTCGCAGCTAACCATGCCTTCCCAGTCCCGGCGACATCCGGTCGCAATGGGTTTGAATACACCGACTTTTTGACCACTTCCGGTTAAGATTTTAGCAATGGCGCCGGCTATGAGTGTTTTGCCCACACCAATATCAGTGCCGGCCATAAAAAGGCCGTTCTTTTTGGGTAAGTTCAAGTCAATCGGCATTTAGAGTTTTCTCAACAAAATCGCCTGATAACAGGCTCCCATACCAACAGTATTATAGCAGTTATAGCCGATTTGTCTACTATGGAGCAATAAACAGGCAGACTGTTGCAAAGAGGGTCCAAAACCGATAGATTGGCGAAGTTGTGAGATTGAGCTAATAATGAGGAAACTTAAATAAAGAAAGAATAGAGTATGTTGGAACTGGATCCGGTTGGCTGGGTTGTAGTTGTATTATGTGCAACGATGGTGGGAGTTACAAAGACCGGCATTCCGGGTTTTGGAATCCTGGCAGTTCCTTTGATGGCTTCTGTCCTGCCCGCTCGAAGTTCGGTGGGAGTGCTGCTCGGTATTTTGATTTTGGCGGACTTGTTCGCCGCGGCCTACCATCGGCACAACGCTAAGTGGCGTCATGTGCTCGGCCTGCTCCCGGCTGCTCTCGCGGGCATTGCAGCAGGCTACTTCGGCTTGAAGGCGGTCGACGATGAGCTGCTTAAACCGATTATTGGTGGCATTGTTCTTGTTATGTTGGGCATCAATTACTGGCGCACAAGGATTAAAGGCAAAGATGCGCCGATTCCAAGCCAATGGTGGTTTGCGGTTGTGTTCGGATTTTTAGCCGGGGTCACCACGATGATGGCAAATGCCGCCGGGCCGATAATGATTATGTATCTGTTGGCTATGCAGTTGCCCAAAGTCGAATTTGTAGGGACCAGGGCGTGGTTCTTCTTCGTTGTCAACTGGCTCAAGGTACCTTTCAGCGCGAATCTGAATTTGATGACTTTGGAGTCTGTGAAACTTGATTTAATGATGCTGCCGTTTATTGCGGCCGGCGCCGTGATAGGGATATTTTTTCTCAAAAGAATCCCACAAAAAGCATTTACAACCATTGTACAGTTTTTAGCCGCTGCCGCCGCTATCAAACTTTTGTTCTAAATGCAGGCCTTCTTAGAAAGCAAAATTAGTTTGCAAAAAAGCGATTAAAAAGCGATTATTATGACTATGTGCGGCCAGGGAAACACAGACAGATTTGCCAAAGCTCACCAGCGGATGCTCACGCGAGACCTGATGGGCCGTGATATCACCGATCCCGAAGTGCTAAGAGTGATGGGCGAGGTTCGGCGCCAGGAATTTGTGCCGCAGGCATACGAGTCACAGGCTTACGCCGACAGCCCGCTGCCTATCGGGATGGGCCAAACCATTTCTCAGCCGTATATCGTTGCCTTGATGACTCAGGAGCTGCATCTCAATCAAGATTGCGATGTCCTGGAGATTGGCACGGGCAGTGGATATCAGACTGCCGTCTTGAGCAAGCTGGTAAAAAAAGTCTATACGATAGAAAGATTTGGCCAGTTGTCGGAATCTGCTCAGGCGGCCTTAGGCAGATTGGGTATTGATAATGTTGAATTCTGTATTGGCGATGGCAGTTGCGGCTGGCCCCGACAAAAGTGGGACGACAAGTTAGAGCGTATGGTCGAATGGCAGCCGCAATTTGACAGGATTATGATAACCGCCGCCGTGCCGAAGATACCGCAGCCCCTGTTGGAACAACTCAAAGAAGACGGCTTGATTATCGCACCGGTCGGCGGCACAGGAGTCCAGGAGCTTATCGCTGCCGAAAAAAAAGCGGCACACATCACTAAAAGATTCATCTGTGACGTCCGGTTTGTTAAACTACTCGGCGAATACGGCTTCGAGGAATAGCACAATGTCACCCCTGCGCAAGCAGGAGTCCAGACAAACGATAAAGGAATGGATTCCCGCTTCCGCGGGAATGACATAAAGAAGCGGGCATATCGTAAGAATTACCCCACGATATTTTGTTATTCTAAACTAACTGAAATATGTTATCTTATGTCCTATGGCTGGACATACAGTAACCCCGGACGTCAGCGAAGAATCACAAAACAGGTTCGATTTATCGATGCCGGTACAGTATCTTAAAGGTGTCGGGCCGGCCAGGGCCAGGGCCTTTGCGCAGTTGGGGGTACATACAGTCGCGGATTTGCTGGAGTATTATCCACGAGACTGGAACTTTGAGCCTGAGCTGGTAAAGATAAATCAAATGCAGCCTGACCGGACTGCCGCTGTCATCGGCCTTGTCGAATCAACAGACTACCAGAGCGCACGCCGACAGCCGATATTTGAAGCTATAATCAGCGATGATACGGGAGTGTGCAGGATTATATGGTTTCACGGCGGGTTCCTTCGCGACCAGTTAAGGCCCGGCCAGGTAATAATGGCATCAGGCAAAGTCGCTTTATATAAGCACCAACTGCAAATGACTAATCCGAAATTTTTGGTAATCAATGAAAAAAGCTCAAAGACTGCCGAGTATTTCAGCGGCGGCGTTTATCCCGCTTCCAGCCAACTCTCCAGCATGCAAATCAAAAAGATAATCGGAAGTGTGCGTGAAGCAGCCAATAAGCTTGTGCCGGAATTTTATGACAAAAACTTTCTCTAGAAAGCGAATCTCATCGGCAGAAAAAATGCTTTTGCCTGGATACATTTGCCGCCCGACGAGGAAAAACTGGCCCAGGCAAAACGCAGATTAAAGTATGACGAATTGTTCTTGATGCAGGTGGGGCTGGCGCTTCGGCGGGTAACGAGACGGCACTTCTCGGCGGCGGTGCCGATGAATTGCAATGACGAAATCGACAGCCGAATCAGAAAGCGCTTTCCTTTCCTGCTCACCGAAGACCAGAACAATGCGATAGCCGAAATCGTCGCGGATATGGCAAAACCTGAGCCGATGAACCGGCTCCTGCAGGGTGACGTCGGGTCCGGCAAAACGGTGGTGGCGCTCTATGCGGCCTTGCTGGCGGTTGCCAACAGGACGCAGGTGGCCATTATGGCGCCTACGGAGATTCTGGCGGCCCAGCATTTTTTGAGTATCGAAAGATATTTGAAGAACAGCAAAGTAAGAAGGATTTTAATAACAGGAGGATTGACCGGCAAAAAAAGAGAGAAGCTCCTCGACCAAATAAAGCAAGGCCGGATGGACATTGTCGTCGGCACGGTGGCACTGCTGCAGAAAGATATAGAATTTCAAAAGCTCGGCCTGGTCGTGATTGATGAGCAGCATAAATTTGGAGTTGCACAGAGGGCACAGTTGCGAAAGCAGACTACCCCGCATTGTTTTGTTATGACGGCCACGCCTATCCCACGGACGCTGGCGATGACCGCTTTCGGAGATTTGGATGTTTCTATTATCAGGCATTCGCCGCCGGGCAGAGGTGCTGTTATTACGCGCCGGGTCGGCCGCCACAACCGACAAAAGGCATACCGGTTTATCCGCGAGCGTCTAAAGGCAAAGAAGCAGGCGTATTTTGTTTATCCACGCATAACCGCACTCGAGGACAGAACCGATATAAAGGCTGCAACTGACGAATGTAAACACCTGGCGGAAATTTACCCGGAATTTACCGTTGAGCTTCTGCACGGCCAGATGCCCTCTGCAAAAAAGCACCAGATTATGACTGATTTTAGAAAAGGCAAAATTGATGTGCTGGTTTCAACCGTCGTGATAGAGGTCGGCGTCGATGTGCCGAACGCAACGATAATGGTCATAGAAGGAGCGGATAGATTCGGGCTGGCACAGTTGCACCAGTTAAGGGGACGCATCGGAAGGGGAGAAGCCAAATCCTATTGTCTTTTGTTTGCCGAGACCGACAGCCAAGCAGCAAAAAGCAGAATTGAAATGATGACCAGAAGCAGCGATGGTTTCCAGATTGCCGAGCATGATTTGCGGCTGCGTGGGCCGGGAGAACTCTTTAGCACACGACAGCACGGCCTGCCGGACTTGAAAATCGCAAATATCGTGGATGATTACCAGCTTCTGGTTATGGCAAGAAAAAACGCATTCGAGCTGGTCCGCTCCGACCCGACACTGACGGGGCCAGAACACAAGAATATTCGCCGGGCATTGTTGGCCAAGTTCGGCGATTCGCTCGGATTAGCGGATATCGCTTAAAAATAGCGGACAGAGACTTCCAACTGACAATTGACAATTATTTCTATCCGCTATACGCTATGCGCTAATATGCAGATACATTACAAAAACAATCGGCTGGAGAAGGTCCTAATCGCAGTCAACGCCCTGGCCGCGGCGGCGGTCACGGCGTCCTTTGTTGCGCTGTTCGGCTTCGACAAACCCTGGCTGCAGGTAGAAATCTTATATGCCGCGCAGGCCGCTTTGCTGTGTATATTCATAGTTGAGAAAATAATTCGGCTCTGTAATGCTGTCTCCATGGCCGAATTATGGAGGGGAAACTGGTTTGAAATTCCGCTTTTGCTTGCGCTGGCCACTGCTGTACTCGGAGCCGGAAGATGGTTTTACAAAGGAGACCCCGAGACAGTTCGCCATTTCGCAGTAGGTATTTATCTTGTTCTGCAGGTAGTCACCAAGCTTTGCAGGACCAGCGTAAATCTGGCAGCGTCCGGAAGGAGTCCAACGCGAACTCTGATTGCAAGTTTCTTGGTCCTGATAATTTGCGGGGCGGGATTGCTCGTGCTGCCGATGGCCTCAACCGGTGAAAGAGCAAGCTTTGTTGACGCCTTGTTCACGGCGACCAGTGCCACCTGCGTTACCGGTCTTATCGTAAGAGACACAGGCAGGGACTTTAGCCTGATGGGGCAGTTGATAATTCTAACGCTGATTCAGCTCGGAGGACTGGGGATAGTGGTCTTTGGCGCGGTATTTGCCCTGCTGTTAGGACAAGCATTAAGCTTACGCGAATCAGTGGCAATGCAGGACCTGCTAAGCACCCGAACGCTTAGTCGAATAGGCAATATGATAGCTTTCATCTTTATGGGGACGATACTCATTGAAGCTATCGGCTCAGTTGCTATCTTCGGGATGTGGGACGATGTACCAGGCTGGACCGGAAATATACATAAGCAGTGGTACTACAGTATATTTCATTCGATTAGCGCCTTTTGTAATGCCGGCTTCAGCTTGTTCGACGACAGTTTCATCAGGTACGCCCAAAAGAGATGCTGGCCGGTATACGGCGTGATTTGCCCACTGATAATCCTTGGTGGACTCGGCTTTAGTGTGCTTTACGACCTGGCCAACAACGCAGCCGACAGGGTAAATCGATTCTTCAAAAGACGTTTCCATACGCGCTACCGGCTTTCAATGGAAGCGCCGAAAAGGATGCGGCTGCAAACCAAAATCGTTCTTAGCGTAAGCGCCTGCCTGATTGTTCTGGGAACGCTGGCTGTCCTTTTGTTTGAACGCTACGCAGCCCCCGCGGACGCTGCTATGACGGGGACTTCCGCAGCGACAGAGCTTGCCCCTGCCAAAGCAGGGCTTCTCGGGGCACTGTTTCAGTCGATTACAGCCAGGACCGCCGGGTTTAATACTATCGATATCTCGGCACTATCGGCTTCGAGCAGACTTATTTTGATTCTACTTATGTTCGTCGGGGGCTCACCAGGCTCGACCGCAGGAGGAATCAAGACCGTAACACTGGCGGTGATAATAATTACCGTTTTTGCAGCCCTGCGAAAGCGAGAGGAAGTCGAGATGTTTAAGCGTTCGATTCGCGTAGTTGTTGTCGGCAGGGCAATTACTATTACGCTGCTTTTCGCTGCGGTCTTGTTCGCCGCCTCTTTAGCGCTGAGTATCACCGAAAACGCAAACGGCTTTACTATGTCGGATATTATGTTTGAGGCCGGTTCTGCTCTGGGCACTGTCGGCTTGACAACGGGCATAACGCCTTCCTTGACAACCGCGGGCAAATTGATTATTATTGCCGTTATGCTTATCGGCAGACTTGGCCCACTGACACTATTGGCGGCACTGACGTTTAACTTGAAACCGGCTCAATACAATTATCCGGATGAAGCGATAATTGTCGGCTGATTCGTGGCTACGGTCACGAAATTTAGGAGCTAATAATATGAAACGGTTTGCTGTAATAGGATTGGGGCGGTTCGGGAAGAAACTGGCCATCGCGCTGGCAATGAGCGGTGCGGAGGTCATCGCAATCGACAAAAACAGAGAAGATATAGAGATGATTCGAGACCAGGTCAGTCTTGCCGTTCGGCTCGACAGCACCGACGAAGAAGCGCTCAAGGCACAGGGCGTCGATAAAGCTGATGTCGCTATTGTAGGCATAGGGCAGGAGGGCTTTGAATCGGCTATTCTGACGGTGGTGAACCTGCGGCAAATGGGCGTAAAGAAGATTCTCGCAAGAGCGCAAGACCTGGTCGCAGGCGAGGTCTTCTCCAAGGTGGGTGCTACCGATGTAGTTTACCCTGAAATCGAGTCGGCCCAAAAATGGGCCTATAAACCCATCGCACCGCAAATCGGCGAAAAAATGGATTTTGCTCCGGGCTACAGCCTGGCGAGAGTAAAAGCGCCGGCAAGTTTCGATGGCAGGACGGTTATGGATTTGCAGCTAAGGCAGAAGTATAAAGTCAATCTTGTCGCAATCAAGAGGGATGAGCACAGCAAGAAAAAGAAGGCCAATGGCGCCGGTATTATCAATGTCCCTATGCCGACTACGGTGGTCTATGAGAATGATATCCTGATGGTCGCCGGCTCCGACGCAGACCTCGCAAAGCTGCCGCAGGAATAAAGCATTGGGCAAGGACAAGGGAAAACGCCGGGATTAGAGAGAATCCGAGATGTTTCGCCGGTGGAGGAAGGCAAAAAATAATTTTTCAAGATTCCCGGATTTTGCTTGAATTTTTATCGCAAATATGCGATATTATATGTGGCGGACAAGGATGCCAAAAACAAAGGTCATTATATACCAAAATGAAGATGGTTCGGTTCCGCTTATCGAATGGTTTAAGAAACAGCCTCAAAAAGCTCAGGACAAATGTACTGCAATGATTGAGTTGCTCGCTGCTGGTGGGCACGAGCTTAGGCGTCCATATGCTGATTATATTGACAAGGGGATTTATGAGCTTCGGCCAACAGTTAAGCGCATACATTACAGAATATTATACTGCTTTATAGGCAAAAACATTGTGCTTCTTACTCATGGGTTAGTTAAAACCGATAAAATCCCCAGGGGTGAGATAAAAAAGGCAATTGAGTATAGAGATAAATTCATTCAAGACCCATCACTGCATAGCTGCGAAATGAAAGATTGATTATGAAGAAAAAAAGTAAAACAACAACTGATGCTGTAAAAATACTGCACAAAACCTTTATTAAAGATGACCCCAAACGGCTCGCTTCTCTACAAGAAGAACGGGAGAAATTAAAGATCGCAGGCCAGATTTATCAGCTTCGGACACAGGCCGGCTTGAGTCAGGCGCAATTGGCCAAACTCATCGGAACCACACAATCTGTTATCAGCCGACTCGAGGACGCAGATTATAATGGTCATAGTTTAAACATGCTTCGGCGTATCGCCGGCGCACTACACTATAAGGTTGAAGTTCGTCTTGTTCCTGAAAACGCAGCCTCTGCCCGTGGATAGACAAGTTGAGCGTACCGCCGGCTCCGACGCAGACCTCGCAAAACTACCTCAGGAATAAGACAAATGAGAGTAAACAATAAACAACTTGAATAGAACCACTAAATCCGGTAGAATTCAATAAGAGCGGGGAGGCAATTGAAATAGCTCGCAGCATTTATGAATTTATACTGAAATCGCTGCCGGACCTGGAAAATCTACCTCAGGAATAAACGGAGTGTACTGGACTCCCTATTTCGCTGCAGCAGCAGAAAAATCTCTCAGAGCTTTCGATATTTTCGCAGCATATCGAGCAAATTTTGCATATCTTCGGGCAGCGGGGCCTCGAATTTCACTCTTCTTTCAGTCGTTGGGTGTTCGAATTCGAGCGTCGAGGCGTGGAGGGCACAGCGGTTTATAATCGGTTCTTCAACACCAGCTTCCGTATCTTTTAGTTGCCAAGGATAAACGAGCCTGCCGCCATACATATCGTCGGCAACGATCGGATGCTTTATATACGAAAGGTGAACACGTATTTGATGCGTCCGGCCTGTTTTGGGCGTCAGCTTCAACAGAGAAAAACCCCGAAAACTCTCAACAACCTCATAAAATGTTATTGCTTCCTTGCCGCTCTCAGGCCTGATTGCGTACTTTTCCCTTATCCTTGGGTGCGTACCCAGCCGTGCACTTATACGGTCGGCCGTCAGCTCAGGCGTGCCGTGCACAATGGCAAGATAGGTCTTTTTCACCTGGCGGCGCTCAAATTGTTTCGCAATCTTCCACTGGGCGGCGTCGTTTCTGGCAGTAACCATAACGCCGGTCGTGTTTTTGTCGAGCCGATGCACGATACCAGGCCGGAATTCTCCAAGACCCCTCGACAGCTTGTCGGAATAAAAAGCAAGGGCGTTTACCAGAGTACCGTGGGTATTGCTGCGGGCAGGGTGAACGACCATATCAGCCTGCTTGTTGATGATAATCACATCATCATCTTCGTAAATGATATTCAGTGGGATGTCTTCGGGTTCAATCTCTTTGCTCGGAAGATGAGGCAGTGTCAAATCGATTTCGTCGCCTGGACTCAGCTTAAAGCTGGGCTTGACTATTTTGCCGTTGACCTTGACGTTGCCGGCTGCGATTTGCTTCTGCATCGTAACCCGGCTGAAGTTACTGAACCGCCCGTGAAGATATTTATCGACCCGGCGTTCTTTTATCGAGCTTCCAACCTGAAGTATCAGGGGACCAATTCCCGCATCTTGCATCTCACTTTTCTTTCACCACCGAGTTTGCAGAGTTTTTTAATATTGTCATTCCTGCGCAACGTTGTCGTCCCCGCGAACGCAGGGACACGAATTCATCTTCTTTTCCTTTTGTTCTATTCTTTCTCTGCGTTCTCAGCGTTCTCTGCGGTTAGTCTTTGTATTTCTCAATTATTTGCCGGGCACATTGATATCGGAGAGCCCAATTGGCGCCTCGAGCCATTGATTGACATCCACGGCCGCGCGCGCAGAGTTTGGCGCCTTGGGTCCAATATTGATATCAGAAACTACCGGGGCACCGTTCGGTGTTTGGGTCCGCTGATTGGCATCGAGAACCCTAAAAACAAAATTTGGTTCCGGCTTCACATTGTAATCGAGAACCCGAGGGACACGATTCGGCGCCGGCGGCCATAGATTGACGTCGACAGGTCCCAACTGGCTCGGTGGTTCGAGAAAGTCAGGAAGTAGTTGTCTTGGTCTTGGCGATGCCTTAAAAACCACCTTTTGCTGGTAATCGGCCATAGTTTCGAGACGATGTTTTGCCTGGGCAAAGGCTGTGGTAGCTTCAAAGTCAGGATTTGCCACAAGCTCTTTGTATATTTGCCGTGCACCATCAAAGTTACCGAGCTCTTCTTCGCAAAGTCCCAGGCCGAACCTTGCAGCCGCCCTCAACGACCGATTCAGCGTGGCCCTTCCAAGCACTTGGCTATATGCACTCTTGGCCTGGTTTATCGCCGTTCGCACCTCTGCCTCGCTCACAGCCTCCTGGCGGTAATGCAATCCCGCACGCAGGGCTTCTGCCCGCTTAATTAACGCCAGAGCAGCCATCTGGTCGTCTTTGGCACCATCGGCGGCGGCACGGAGAGCACCGGCCGTCTCGATGAGAACATACGAAGCATCGACTCCCCGGGCCTGGGCCATAAGGATTTGCATCTTGTTTTGCGGCAGTCTCGAGAGAAGACTTGTAAAGTTGAGCTGTCTTTGAACCGATTCCACGTTTTTGTTGTACCAGTACCACAGGCCTGAGCCTGCGACCAGGACTGCAACTACTGAAACGTAGATAATCATTCTATAATTTCCCCGGGACCACTGCGGCAAATTTGCAATCCACTCGGCCAACTCATTAGTTTTTAGTTCGTGTCGATGCTCAGACTTCATCTCTCGACTCCTTTCAGTCGCTCAGGATGATCCTGAGCGAAATCGAACCGGTCATTTTCCCTGCGTCTCTTTCTTAAAATAGTTTACTGCCTGTAATATTCAATCATAGACTTAAAAAGGCATTGTAACAAAATTTCTTTTATCTTGCAACAAGCCCCTCTGCCGATTAAAATTTTATCTCGTTAGAAATCCAGATAACTCCGGCGTCCTGCTTCTAACGCGGCAGAGCCAATAATTAACCGAAAGGGAATAGATGTTCAAAATTCTCAGGAAACCAAAAACACGTGCTTTTTTGCTGTGCGGGCTGTTTTTAGCTCTCCTCAACACTCATTTCTTGAGCCTGGATTCTCGCGCGAGCATCGAGAATCGAGAGTCGAGGGTCGAGCACTGGGACCCTACCAAATATATTGGCATTGATGAAATTCGGCCCGGTATGGAGGCGTATTGCCTTACCTGCTATAGCGGCACTAAGATTGAAAAGTTTAGTCTGGATGTTCTAAGCGTAGCTCGTAATGCGATGCCGGGCAGGGATTGGATTCTGGTCCAGGGAACGGATGAGCGTTTTATCCACACAGGCCCGGTGGCTGGCTGCAGCGGTTCGCCGGTCTATATCGATGGCCGCTTAGCCGGCGCATTAGCTTACGCGTTTTTTTACAGTAAGGACCCACTATACGGTGTTACGCCAATCGAGGAGATGCTCAGGGTGGGAGAAGTTAGCCGGCCGCAGCACGCGCAGTCCGGGTACGTGCTTGATTTTTCCAGGCCGATTGATTTTGCCCGGATTGACAAGCAAATTACGACTCCACAATCTTCAAGGCGGCGCAGCCTTACCGGTGCCGCGGCTTTGCCCTGTCCGTTGGTTACCTCAGGTTTGCCGGCTCAGGTCGCTGAACAGTTAAATGCTTTAGTCGAACCTTTCGGACTTGTCGTCGTTTCCGGCGTCGGGGGTGGCGCGTCTGTCAACAAAAAACTGGATGTTCAGTTGGCCCCGGGGAGCTGCCTGGTCGTACCTTTGGTGACCGGTGATATATCAATGGAAATTGTCGGGACTGTAACCGATGTCGTTGGTGACAAGGTCTATGGCTTCGGGCACAGTTATCTCGGTTACGGGCAGGTAAATTTGCCTATGGCCACCGGACAAGTCCACACCGTGGTATCAAGCATGTATCGCTCTCTCAAGCTCGGCAGCGCGGTCAAAATAGTCGGTGCTCTGACAAGGGATGAGTCGCCGGCGGTCTTCGGACGAATCGGTGCAAAGCCGCACATGTTCCCCCTGACGATAACGATAGACGACTACAGAGACAGTAACAAGAGGCTTTACAACTGCCGGGTTGCGCATAATCGGATGCTTACTCCAATGTTAATTCGCTCGACTGTGGCTGGAGCAGGTCTCTGTCTTGGCGATTTGCCGCACGACCATATGATTGAGTATAAGGTGGCTATCGGCATAGAGAACGCCGAAACGATTACCTTTGAAAATGTCTCCACAAACATAGGCCTGACCGAGATGCTAATGGAAACTGTTAGCCCGGTCACGATGCTTATGAACAATCCGTATAAAGAAGTCGATATAAAATCGGTCGATTTTGATGTTCGCATTGTGCCGAAAAGCATCGTTTCGCATATATGGTCAATCGATTTGTCCGATTCAAAAGTCAAGGCAGGCCGGAATATCGACCTCGGAATAGTTGTAGAATCCGTTCGGACGGGAAAGAAAAAGTACCAGTGCACCTTCGAAATACCTAAGAGCCTGCCGCCTGGAAGATATGATTTGACTATCTGCGGCGGCTACGGTTATGAGCTGTTTCTCAGGAAAAATACGCCGTACAAATTTGTGGCCCAGAATTTGCCGGGCTTACTGGAGGCCTTGAAGTATCTTCTTACTATCGAAAGAGACAAGTTGTATTGTATTTTGGCCTTACCGCCAGGTGGTGTCACCATAGAAAAGGCTGAGCTTCCTGATTTACCGGACACAAAGGCGCTCATCCTGCAAAGTGCAAAAAGAACGCTTAGGACCCAGCTATATCCACACTGGCTCGAAAAAAGAATAGAGTCCGGCACAGTTATTATCGACAAGAAGACTATGCGTATAACGGTAGAAAAATAAGGCGTGATGCGCGAAGCATAAAACGCAATAACAGATACGAGGTATAATATTGTATTCGGGGAAATGTTATGAGAGAAAAATTGCACCGCAATTGCAAATTCACACTTGCAGTAGTAACTTTAGTCTGTCTGGTTATAAGTTCAGCTTCTCTGGCGGTCAGCAGTAAGATTACACGTCACGCAAGCA
Organism: Planctomycetota bacterium; assembly: GCA_013349615.1. GTDB lineage: Bacteria > Planctomycetota > Phycisphaerae > Sedimentisphaerales > Anaerobacaceae > CS2-K091. Next base: position 21,513 of record DUZJ01000006.1, read on the forward strand.
GCTCAGATATGTTGAAGGGCAAGACCGAAAATATTGTGGTTGGCGCACGAGGAACTATTCAGCTCGGCAGCGCCTGGGAGGCGCTCGTTGAAAAGTTTGAAGATGTTTGGTCGGTAAACAGCATCGTCGTAAGCGGCGGTACGGTCTATGTCGGCACAAGCCCTAACGGCGGTATCTACAAATACAGTCTCGGCAAACTGAAAAAGATTTATCCGCCGCCGTCAGAGGAAAAACCGGCCGTCAAACAGGCAAAAGAGACAAACGAGCCTGGTGATGCCAATACTGTCGAGGCCGAAGAGCACCTCTCCAACGAACATATATTCGCGATGGCAACCGATATGTCCGGCAGGCTTTTGGCAGGTATTAGCGGCGACAAATGCAGGCTCTGCCGGTTCAAAGCCGACAAATGCCAGGTCATTTTTGAGTTGAATGAGGAAAAATATATCTTCGCCATAGCTATCGATGCCGGCGGAAATATATATCTGGGGACCGGGCCGCAAGGCAAGGTTTACAGGCTTGACCCGTTGGGCAAAAAATCTCGGCTTATTTATGATAGTCTCGACAAGAACATACTTTCACTGGCAATCGGGCAAGACGGCTTTGTCTACGCAGGAAGTGACAGCAGGGGACTGGTATATAAGATAAATCCGCGCACAAAAACGGCAGCGGTCTTATATGACAGCGACCAGCCGGAGATTACAGCATTATTATTCACAAAAGATGGCGATTTGCATGCAGCCGCGACATCCGCAAAGATTGTCCAGGCCCAGACCAAATTTGCCGCACAATTACCTTCAGCCGGTCGGCCTGAAGCGAAATCGCCAAAACCGCCAGGTGCCGCAGAGGGCGGACTGAAGCTCAAGATTGCAAATATAAAAAAAGGAGCCGGTGATAAAACCGTAAAAAGACCGGTACCGACACGCAAGCCACCCAAGCCGGGCCAGGCCAGTTACATATACAAGATAACTAAGGACGGTTTCGTAACCGATATATTCAGCGAGGCGGCCGTTTTCTTCTGCCTGGCGGAACAAGACAAAAAACTGCTTATCGGTACCGGAAACAGTGCTCAGCTTTTTACCGTCGACCCGGCCTCGGAGCAGCAGGCAATTATCTATGAGGACAAACAGGCGTCACAAATAACAGCGGCAGCCGTCTGGCGCGACATTGTGTATCTCGGTACGGCGAATCCTCCAAAGTTGATAAAGTTAGGCTCCGGCTTCGCTTCCGAAGGAACTTACACTTCCGACCTTATCGACGCCGGTCAGCCAGCCAAGTGGGGCAAGCTGCAAATCGAAGCCGATATTCCAAAAGGCTGCAGCGTTCAGGTCGCTTCCCGCAGTGGAAACGTTAAAGATGTCAACGACCCGACTTTTTCGCCCTGGACAGAGCTGGTGAAAATGACGCAGCCCGTCCAGTTGCGATGCCCGCTCGGCAGGTTCTGTCAATATAAACTTGTGCTGCAAAGCGAAGATGGCCTGCAAAGCCCGCTTATAAGGGAAATTGCTGTTGCCGGAAGTGTGCCGAATTTGGCGCCGAAAGTCGAATCGGTCGCCGTTAGCCGAATTGCAGCAGCCGGCAAAAAGGGAATGTTCAAAATAAGCTGCAAGGCCAAAGACGATAATGGTGACAAGCTGATTTACAAAATAGATTTTAGAAAAATCGGAAGAACAAACTGGATTGAGCTCAAAGACGAGCTCGAAGCGGTAAGTTTTGAATGGGACGGAAGAACTGTAGAAGACGGCCGGTACGAGGTCAGGGTAACCACAAGCGATGAGAGAAGCAATACCACTACAACCAAGCTGACGGGCAGTAGAATAAGCGAGCCGGTTGTAGTCGATAACACAGCCCCGGTTATTGAAAGGCACTCTATCGACAAAGACGCCAAAACCATAACGCTGAAGCTGCATATATCGGATGAATTCAGCGCAATCGACCGGCTTCAATACACCGTTGACAGCAACGCCAAATGGATAGCTACTATGCCCAACGACCTGGTCTATGATACTACGGATGAAGATTTTACGATTGTGATTGAAGAACTGGAGACCGGCGAGCACATAATCGCAGTCAGAATCAGTGATAGCGTCGGCAATACAATGTACAAAACTTTCGAGGTCAATGTCTCGTGAGTCGTGGTTCGTGACTTCCGCATTGGGCGGATTCGGACACGGGTCACGGGGCACGAAATTGTGCGATTTATCAAATTTGAAAAAATCGTTGACACCGTTGAATCGCTTTGCATAGCAGCCGCTCACGAGCTGGGCGATGATGTTTTAGCTGCTCTCCGGCAGGCGGCACAAAAAGAATCCAACCCCGCCGCGGCTAACATATTAAATCAGCTTATCGAAAATGCACGCATAGCAGCAGCCGAATCAATACCGCTCTGCCAGGATACCGGCCTCGCGGTAGTCTTTGTCGAGCAGGGTGCTGATGTGGCTGTTAAGCCCACTTCAGACCAGACGAAGGCAACGCTGTTCGACGCAATCAACGCCGGAGTTGCCGCTGGCTACGAAAAAGGATACCTGCGGAAAAGCGTCGTCGCCGACCCTTTGAATACACGCAAAAACACCAGGTCAAATACACCTGCTATAATTCATCTCACGATTCTACCCGGCAAGACCTTAAAGCTGACCGTTATGACCAAAGGCGGAGGCTGCGAGAACAAGAGCCGGTTCAAAATGTTCAGGCCCACGGCGGAAAGAAACCAAATAATTGATTGGGTGGTCGATGTCACCAAAGACGCCGGGGCTGATGCCTGTCCGCCGTTTGTCGTGGGTGTAGGGATTGGGGGCGATTTCGAACTAAGCTGCCTGCTCAGTAAAAAGGCCCTCTGCCGAAATCTAACTACAAGAAACAACGATGAGTTCTACGCAAAGCTCGAGGCGGACTTGCTCTCGGCGGTCAATGCGCTCGGCCTCGGCCCGCAGGGACTTGGCGGTGACACTACAGCTTTAGCGTGCCTGGTCGAAACCGCTCCGTGCCACATTGCATCACTGCCCGTGGCGGTAAACATCGAATGCCACAGCCACCGCCACAAGTCAGCGGTCATTTAGCCGGCTGCTCAACCACGTCGGCCAGACCCACGTCGATATATTGCCCGCCGCCCGTTTGATGACAATGAACGGCCAGGCAATTACGCCCGGCTTTCAATGCCTTGCGTGCCGCCGCATTAATAGGAACCTGGACATAACTGCCGGTAAAGCCGCTAACCTCCGCCGCCGGCACACCGTTGATATAGACCTCGGCGTCCTCGTCGTGATGAATGTTCAGATGCAGTTGGCCGAACTTTTTGTCCTTTAACTCAAAGCTGCGCTGTAACCAGATGTCCGATGATTTCCACTCGGTCCGCACAACCGAACCGGGCGTGCCTTTGGTACCGAAACCACCCTGGCCTTTCTTCCAGGAAGATTCGTCAAATCCGGGTTTCTCCCACCCGTCTTTGGGTTTGCTGGTTGTGTAACTCCACTCGATACCACGCCTCTCCGATGTTGGCACAACCGTCTTGATTATCGGCGGCGGCAGGTAGAGCTTGCGTGCGGCTTCAGCCATCTTCTTGGCGTCCGCCTTTATCATCGCCCGGTCATACGTCATATACCCGTTGACCTCAACCTCCACATCCGTCGTCTGGGTGTACACCGCGGCCGACAGCCCACTGCCGATTAGAGGACGAAGCCTGCCTAACAAAGCTACGTATGCATCCGTCAGTTGCTCCCTGGTTTCATAACTGCGATAGCCCCAGTTCTTCTCTGCCTGCCACGTATGACCTTTCACCGGCAGGCCCAGCCCGCCGAACTCGCCCAGTACCGCAACTCGCTTCTCCTCGTTGGGCGGTGCCGCCGGACCGGGATAGCTGTGAATATCGTGCACGTCGCCGGATTCTTTGTTAGCCCAGCCGCTGGCCTCGTTCACCAAACGCGTCGGGTCCCACTCTTTAACCAACTCCGAATATCTCGGCGTGTCGTGCTGTCCCCACCCCTCGTTAAACGGCACCCACATAATAATGCACGGATGGTTGTAGAAATTTTCAACGAGCCGTTTCAGTTCCAGCTCGAACTGCTCACGCGCCTCATCCCCTTTATTATTGCCGCTGGCCATGTCCTGCCACACCATTAAGCCCAGCTTATCGCACCAGTAGTACAGCCGCTGCGGCTCTATCTTGACGTGTTTCCGCAGCATATTACAGCCGATTTTCTTCAATACCTCGATGTCGTAGCGAAGGGCCTCATCCGTCGGCGCAGTATACAATCCATCAGGCCACCACCCCTGGTCCAGCGGCCCATACTGAAACAAAGACTTGTTGTTCAAAAACAGTCGATTTATTCCGCTTTCATCCTTACCCAGCGAGATCTTTCGAAGACCACAATAACTGCGTACCTCGTCAACTTTCCTGCCGCCGAGCGAGGTCCGGTCCTTTTTCTCGTGCAGGGCGATTCTGAGGTCATATAAGTAAGGCGAATCGGGTGACCACAAGCGAGGCTTCCGGCTGCCGGGCAAAGAAAGGAAAAACCTTTTTCCGGGATAGTCCCATCGGCCGGAAACGCCTCTGTAACCATCCTTATCAGGAGGCAGCATTACCTCGCCGTGTACGACATATTTCTTTGGCTGGCCGGCAACATCAACCGTTAGCCAAAAGCGATTCTCGTCCACGTCCGGCTCGATCTTAATTGAGCGGATGTGAGACTGGGGTACCGGCTCGAGCCACACTGTCTGCCATATTCCGGTCACGGCGGTGTACATAATACCGCCCGGCTTTTTCACCTGCTTGCCGCGGGGCTGGCTCCCGTCATTCGTCGGGTCCCACACCGAAAGAACAATCTCCTGCGAACCCGACTTTTTCAGCATATCGGTAATATCAAACGTAAACGCATCGTATCCGCCCTTATGATTGCCGAGCTCTTTGCCGTTGACCCACACCGTTGTGTCCCAGTCCACCGCACCAAAATGAAGCAGCACCCGCTTCTCCTTCCACTTGCGCGAAATCTTAAATGTGCGCCGATACCAAAGACGCTTCTCCTTACCCACTGGCTTCATCACGCCCGACAGGGCCGATTCGCAGGGAAAAGGAACCAGGATTTCACCATCGAACTTCTCCGGCTGCTCCGCATCCCTGGCGGTAATGGCATAATCCCATAAGCCGTTCAGGTTCACCCAATCCTCTCGGACCATCTGCGGACGCGGATACTCAGGATGGGCATTGCTCGGCGAAACATCCTTTGACCAACGTGTCATCAGCGGCCCATCAGCCGGTTTCCACTTCGCCCACACGGATGAGCTGATGCACAAAACCGTGCATATCACGACCAAATAATGAATTTTATTTATCATACAATCTCTTTCGCTTCGCTTTGATTCCATCTTTCTATCTCCTCAAATCTATTGGCTTGCCTTTGTTGCTTTTCTAACGAGAGGAAGTACTTTTTTATCTATTTCCGATTCGTCTTCCCCGACTTTCACTTTGAATAAGGACCACCGCTCGACATACTCAACCTTTCCCCCGTCTGCCGGTATTTTTACCAACGGCCCGAGCGTCTCGAATTCCAACATCTCGTCATCGGTGAAGGTCTCCGTATTGCAGCCCATATCAGGATACGTTGCGCCGGGAATGTAAGGGTAGCGCTTAAGAAAAAGCTCGCCTTTGAGATAATAAGCTCCCCACCCGACTTTATTGAGCAGACCGGCCTTTTGTTTCTTGGAAACCTTGGGATTTTGTTTGAGCTGTATATACTTTGTACCCCAGAGCCATCGCGCATCTTTCATATCGGTGTACCGCCAGAGCACTAAAGGACGCGCCGGAAGCAAAAACTCAGGATGAGGACCAAAAGGTTCCTGCGGCAGAATAAGCCTGCCCCCCTGCGCCATAACACTCATCGCCCACGCCGCCGCCTCGATGTCCCACAGGTTCTTGTTTACCAGCCGGTGAAGCACTTTCACATGGTTGTCCTTTGGGTCAAGCGTAATCTCAATTTCTTTTACTATACCTGTCTCGGGCTCGACGTCCTGCGTAAGTTTCAAAGTCTTTCCGTCCCACTTATGTTTAATGGGCGTGTTATCGAGAGAGTACGTCCTCACAATATGTTCCGGGGCGTGCCACAACCGGTGTCCACCGTAGCTTCGCCATTCTTTGCCGCCGGTTTTGCCTATCTGGTCTTTGAATTCTTTGAGCAAATTTTGTCCGCCGACAAATCCAAACCGCATAATGCGAGGCCCCACATCCGTAGTCGCAATAAGTTCTATCTGCCCATTGCTCAGTTTAATGCAATTGGGCCATCCGGCATAAGAGACTTTCTCCATTTTCAGCTTCCTTTCCGGCCGAGCTGCCCGCCCGCCAAATACTTCCGCTCCTGTCATAAGAACCAGCGCCAAACCAACCATTAAGGCCGCCCTGTTAATGTGATACACTTTTGCTGGAACTCTCATTTTTTGTCCTCCATCTAAATTTGTCCTTTTCCCACTAACAATTCAATTTCTTTTACGAACTGGCGTTTCCCAAATACGACATGTCCTCCATCCCTGGGGACAACTACCTAAATAGATGTTTTGACAAATTATGCCAGAGAACCGCGGCCGCGCCAAGTCAAAAATTTCAGCATTGTCTGGAAACTCATTTCGCGAACTACTGCAAGGGGACTCCAAACGCTATTTATCGCGTTTGGTGGCCTCATAGCACAAGTTTGCAATAGCGATATAATCCTCCGGCCGAATTTGTTCGGGGCGTCGTGTCGGCTCAATGGAGCATTGCTCGAAGACCTCAATCCAGTTGCTAATTTCCCCAAGCACACCACCGGCAAACTTCGAGCAGGCCTTCAGCATCTTTCGGCGATGCCCCATAAAAAGATTTACGACCTCGCCAAAAACTTCCATACTTTTAATCCGGCTTACCTTCTCCGGTTTGCGAACGAAGCTCACCATCGCCGACTCAACCTGAGGCTGTGGCCAAAAAACCGTCGGCTTCAAAATCCTTTCCGTCTTCACTTCACCGGTCGCGCTCAGAAAAATGCTCAGGATGCCATAATCTCCGCTGCCAGGCTTTGCGCTCATTCGCTCAGCCACCTGCTTCTGGATAGTAACATACATCTCGTCCGCAACCGTCGGCCCTGTAACCAGATTCAGCATTACGGGACAAGCTGCATTGTAAGGAAGATTTGCCACCAAAAGCAGCCGCCCGGCGTGTTTTTTACGGACCGCCTCGATTGCTTTTGTAACGGTGCCGCTGACAGTATGTTTGCTCTCAAGTATGTCGGTGTTAATAACTTCGACATTCTCTTTATTTGCGAGCTGTTCCTTTGCGATTTTAGCAAGTGCTGCGTCAAGCTCGACAGCCAGACAACAGCCGGCCTGTTCAGACAGGCCCTCGGTCAAAGAGCCTGTCCCGCAGCCGACCTCGAGCACAACATCATCGCCGCCAATATTCGCACAATCTATCAGCAGCCGCATCAGATTCAGGTCGATGAGGAAATGCTGACCGAAATGCTTGTTTGGGAGAACGCCCGCTGATGCGAGCAACTGCTGGATTTGATGCTTCGTCTGCATCTGATTGCGGATAGCGTTTAGCCTATAGTTAATTCAACTCTGAAAACTACCTGTTTGCCGCGTGGGCAAGTTGGTAAGCCTTTTTTCTTACAGACATTTGTATCGCAGTCGTTATGGCTGATTTCATACCGGCTGGGTTCGCAAGGTTTCGGCCTACGATATCGAAAGCCGTTCCGTGAGCAGGCGATGTCCTGATTATCGGTATGCCGATAGTAACATTAACAGCCTTCTCGAAATCGAGCAGCTTCACCGGTATCATACCCTGGTCGTGATACATCGCAGCGACGCCGTCGAATTCACCCTGCACAGCCCGCAAAAATAGCGTATCAGCCGGAAAAGGCCCGAAGCAGTTTATGCCCTGCTCCTGCGCCAATAGAATCGCCGGCGATATTATACGCTGTTCTTCATCACCGAATTGCCCGTTCTCGCCCGCGTGTGGATTCAGTGCCGCAACGCCAATCTTGGGATTCTCTATACCCCAGGTCTCTTTCAACGCGTCATTTAATAAATCTATCGGCTCGAAAACACAGCCGATAGTAAACTTGTGCCGCACTTCAAACAGCGCCTCGTGAATTGTCGCAAGGGCCACTTTCAACGGGCCGGCGACAAACATCATCACCTTTCGCTTCGATTTACACCGTTCGGCGAGCATCTCAGTATGGCCCGGCCAGCGTGCGCCGGCAAACTTCCAGCTGGTTTTACTAATCGGTGCTGTTACTACGGCGTCTATAATACCGGCACGAGCGGCGTCAACGGCGTCGAGACAAAACCTTATAGACGCCTCCCCGGCAACCTTACTCGGACCTCTAATCCACGGCGGAACAGAATACTCATCGTAATCAGCCACAACCACTTTATGAGGGTAATCCCTGCTGATTTTTTCGTGCTGATGCCGGCCCCAGAAAGGCTCAATCTCAACTTTATCAGCCGCGTAACAGAGCTGTTCGTTCATTCCGAAAACGATAAACTTCGCAGCCCGGCGTATGTCCGGGTCAGCCAGGGCCTTGACAACGACCTCCGGCCCGATGCCAGCGGCGTCACCCATCGTTACGCCTATCACCATCTGTTCGGATATCGAATTATTGCCGCTGCTCTTGTTCATATTTGCGGTTCGCTATTATCGTATCTCGTCGTTCGAGTCACGAGTCAGGTCTTAAAAACCCAACTGTTTTAATTTCTCCACCGTTAGCGTTTGCTTTGGTGGCAAAATATTTTCAAGCTGCCTTTGTATTGTCTTTACGATTATATCGGTTTCTATATTCACAACGTCGCCGGTCTTTGCTTCTCTCAGCGTTGTGTTCTTTAGAGTCTCAGGTATTATGGCCACCCTGAAGCTGTTTCCATCCATACTCGCTATCGTCAGAGAAATTCCGTCAACGGCGACCGAGCCTTTCACTACCATCCCATCGAGCAATTCCGTCTCGGCCTCAAATCTTACATCGGCAAATTGCCCGACTCTTTCAATTGCTTTTATTGTTGCCACGCCGTCAACGTGACCCTGGACAATGTGGCCGCCAAACCGTTCGCCGACTCTCATAGCTAACTCGACATTGACCTTCGAGCCGACGTTCAATCCACCCACATTCGATTTTGCAAGTGTTTCGCCGCTCACGTCGAAGGTCGCAAAATTGCCGTTGAGCTTGGCAACAGTCAGGCAGGTGCCGTTTACAGCTATACTATCGCCGATTAAGCTCCCGCCGGCCAGCTTCCCCAAATCTATCGTCAGCTCCACCGAATCTGCACTTCGACGGACCGACCTTACCACACAAACCTGTTCTACAAGCCCTGTAAACATGAATTTGCCCTTTACTATTGACTATTCATTATTTATAATTGATTTTAGCATTCAGTTTCCTTTTTCAATAGTAAATAGTCAATAAGTAAATAGTCAATTTACAAAGGATGGTGTTTAACTATGAATACCTTCTGGCTAAAAATTGCAGGAATTGTAATTGTAGTTCTGGTCGCGATTATCGTGATAAATGTTGTCTCGAATTCGGAACCGGAACCCAGACCCCCCCAAAAAACCTTTCGGGACCAAATTGAGGAAGATGATAGGAGGTTACGGGCCGACCCGCAGTTTAAGCAGCCGCCTCAGACAACCACACCCGTGCAGCCGGGAAACCAGACGCGGACGGTCGGGCCGCCAAAAACGGGCGAGCCGACGAAGCCAAAATTCAGACAGCTTTCAGAGATAGAAAATATCGACGCAGAGCAGCTTTTCAACAACGCCATACAGTTTCGCAAAATAGGCAGGCTGCCGGGGCCAAGGTACAGGGTTATGGTCGACGCCTGCCGCCAGATAATACAGAGGTATCCCGGCAGTGAGTGGGCCTGGAAAGCCAAGAGAATGCTCGGTGACATACCCGAACATTACCGCTCAAGATACCATATTACAAAAGAAGAAATCGACCTCGGTGACTTTAAATAATAGAGAACGAAAAAACGTTCGTGACGGAATATATAGATGCGCCAGTCCGTATCAGTTGCTAACATACCTGTAATTGCGATAACCGCTGACTGCCTGCCCGAAGCGTGGGAGAAAGCGGTCCTGGCCGTATGGGATAAGGGACTCGAGCTCAAAACCCAGTACGATAAGCCCGAAGACCCGCCGAGCAAGGACGCAACCGTTATCGTTACCATCACCGACCCATTCGGAGAGCCGAGGATTCACAAGAACTTTCCCGGCGGGCCGACAGAGCTTGAGTCGTATCGACTGGAGGTCGTCAGTGGCATTCACGACCATTGGATTGACCCTGCTGCCGGCAAATGGACCTATACATATCACGAAAGGCTGTTTGCGTAGTGCCCCGTCGAGGATATACGAGGCGCCGACTCGCCCAAGCCGTTCAGGAAGGTTGACCAGATTCAGTATATTGTTGACCGCTTGTCGCAGGCCGGCCACAGCCGCAGGGCACAGGCCGTAACCTGGATGCCCACCGCCGACCCACAGACAGATGACCCCCCCTGCCTTCAGAGGATATGGTGCCGCCTGGTACCGGACGATACCGGCCGGCCTTCACTCAATATGAATACACACTGGCGAAGCAGAGACCTCTACAAGGCCTGGTTTATGAACGTCTACGCCCTCACAGAAATCCAGAGGATTATTGCCGAGCGAATTGCCCGGAAAATAAATCAGCCGGTCAAAGTCGGAAGATACGTCGATATAAGCGATTCGCTGCACATCTATGGCAGCTACTTTGGCGAGGTCGTCGGCGAAGTGGAAAAAATGCGCCAAAGCACATTTGCAGAGCGCGCCTGGGAGAGCACTCACCCGGCCTTTGAGATGATGACCGCCGAGGCCAGGGAAAAATTGGCAAAAGACCCCGACTGTTTTGCAAAACCTGCAAAGGACGAAGCGTGAAGTCAGATATGAGGTACGAAATATGACTTTAATTGTTAATGGCGAAAAAATCGAAGATTCGGCAATACAGCAGGAACTTGAACGATTAAGGCCCCATTATGAGCAGGCTTTCAAAGACCAGGACCCGGAGCAGCAAAAATCACAGCTTCTTGATTGGTCAAAAGAGAATGTCATTGAAATGGTCTTAATCAAACAGGAAGCAAAAAACAATGGCGACCCGATACCGGAAAACATAGTTGAATCTGCTTTGGCCAAAATGAAAGAGCAATACGCCGACCAGGAGCAGTTTTACAAGGATTTTGATGCCGAGGATGATGGCAAAATAAAAGAAGCCATCGAGACGCAGATGAGGGTCGAGCGGAAGCTCGAAGATGTCTACAAAGATATACCTGAACCATCGCAGGAAGCTGTCCTGCAATACTACGAGGAAAACAAAGAGCAATTAAAATCGCCTGGGCAAGTCAGAGTGGCACACATAGTAAAATATGTGAATTGGCAAACGAATGAGGCGGCAGCGCTTGAAGCAATAACAAAAGCGGATGATGAATTGAGAAAGGGTGCGGCTTTTGAGGTGGTGGTTGATAAACATACTGACTGTGCCGACAGTGGAGGCGACTTAGGCTATGTAACAAGAGAGCAAATGGTAGAAGAATTTGAGGATGTCGTATTTAATTTGGGCGCCGGAGAAGTAAGTGATATTTTTCGCACCCGCTTTGGATTTCACATCGCCAAAGTCTATGACAGGAAGCCGGCTGCCCTGCCCGGACTCGAAGAAGTACAAGACCAGATAGCAAACGCACTTAAAGAGCAGGCCAAATCAAAAGCCCTTGATGCTTTTATTGATAAGTTAAAAAGCAAAGCCAAAATCGAAGAAAAATAACCCGAAAAACCAAAACTCGAAGTTCGTTATCCAAACATGTAATTTATCGAGCATCAGTTTTATCGGTCTTACAAAAACCAAAAAACAGCTCTCTTAATTTGCCCCCTCGCGATTCCTATAGTATACTTTAATTGAGGTTGGGCAAAACACAAAGCTATTGATTAAGGCCGTTAGCCCAATCTAATAATCCTGTCAACGGCAATAGCCGGGCAGGAGTGAAAATAGAATTCTTCGGGGGGGGTATGTGAGTTTCTTTCCGAGTTAGGCCCCCGCGTCCTGGCGCGGGGGCCTTTTTTTACAAAAATTCACCCCCCAAAAGAGCCGTAAGTTTTTCCCTGCTTTTTTCGTTACTGCTTATCCAGCCACTAATTAAGCGCTGTCAACATAAATTCTAACGCCACCTGATTCGTCTCATTACCAGCTTGCCGTAAAATTTCCTTTGACATACTATATGTTGCTTTTAGAATATGCAAAATTACGATATATGGTGTTGTCTTGATGAAATGAAAGTAGTTTTTGGCGTCCCCATAAATCGGGATAGAGGTGGGCCTGGCTTGTGAGATGTCCCTTTTGCAAGGAAGACCGCGATAGGGTTGTTGATTCGCGTTCAAGCGATGCCGGAAGAATAATCAGACGCCGGCGACAGTGCTTGATATGCAAAAAACGTTTTACCACCTATGAGAAAATAGGTGAAAGCTTTAAGCTTTACGTCGTGAAAAAAGACAACTCCCGAATCCCTTATGACAGGGATAAAGTTGTTGCAGGTTTGCAGAAAGCATGTTATAAGAGGCCCGTCTCTGCTGCCCAGGTTCAACAAATAGCAGATAAGGTAGAAGAGAGTATATTTCAGAAATTTGATAAGGAGGTCTCATCGGCTTTTATCGGCGAAAGTGTAATGAAACATCTTGGCGCCGTTGACAACGTCGCATATATTCGTTTTGCAAGTGTCTATCGTAACTTCAGTGATGCAGGCGAGCTGATTGAGGAAGTAAGTCATGTTATTGCTAAAACCGAGCCCCTTGAGCAGCTAACGCTTTTTAATTATAAGAAATAGACAGTATTTGTTGCATTGTAACAATGGATGGCTTGAGAGAATATTAAATTTTATCACGGATGAACCGGGAGGGTATATAAATGCAGCTTAAAGTCATAAAGGCAGACGGCGGGGTCGAAGAATACCTCCACACAAAAGTCATAGGAACTATCAGTAACGCTCTTAGCAGGACGGGTCAGCCGGATATGGCCGTCGCAGAAGAGCTGGCAGAGGTGGTTACATATTTTCTTTATCACGAAAAAAACCGGCGCAGTGTAACCAGCAGTGAGATCTTTTCCATAATTAAGGCGGTTCTAACAGCCACGAAATATGAGGAAGCCGCAGTGGCGCTGAGCGAACATCATCTCGAGCGTAAGCTTAAGCGCTCCAGAATTGAGGTTGTTTCCATTAACGTTGAGGAACTGGCGGACGCTGAGCTGCTCTGCAAAACCGAGCACGCCCACAGCAGGTCTCGGTGGGACAAGTCCAGAATAGTCAGAGACCTGGTAGCAAAGCATGGCGTCTCACAACAAACGGCAAGGATGGTTGCCTTGATGGTTGAGGAAAAAATATTTAATATGGGCCTTACGCTGGTTCCGGCCAGTTTGATAAAGCAGCTTGTTCTGGGCGATGCCGCTGCCGTCCTGCGGGCCCAACGACAGTTGCAAACTGTATAAGAATTCTTGTCGATATTATTCAGCCCGCCGGAGGAAAAAAATAGCTCTCAATAGGCGGCTGGTTCCCGCATTGTCTTATTTTATTAATTATATAGCCCATTTTAATAAAACGCAAGTGCTTTTAATATAAGCACTTACGGCAACCTTTATTACTAATTTTAAATATTTTCTATACTTTTTATCAACTTTTAGTAAAAAAACACGCACGTCTCACCGACCCGCCAGCACCCACCGAGAGTACTTCCGGGATCCGCTATTCTCTATAATACGCAATTTGCTGGACATTTCAGCAAGCAAATTATTAATTTTACTTTTCTTTTGCTTCTCTGTTAATATATCGGGCAGTTTATTTAGAAGCAGGTCGTTAATTTCTCTCCTACTTGCGGAACCGTTCTTGTCGATGAAATCAATAATCATATCCCTATAGTATTTTTTATCAAATCCTCTGTACTTAATATATCTTGCCTTCTCCTCTATGGCAGCCGCAATGCGAGAAGACACAAATAGATTGGGATATCTTCCTTCAACAAGTTTTGTTGACTTCAATAATTTGTGCTCATCTCTGGAGAGTTGAAAACCTTTTTGAACTTTATCCAGGAGCATTACGATATCTAAATCCATAATTGGATTTTTAATCAACAGCCTGGTATAATTTTCATTAAGTACCTTTCCAAAAATCTTAACTTTTACTTTGTTCGGATCACCTAAATCGTAATCAGGCAAAGGAAAAAAGCGTTGTTTCTGTATGGTAAACATCTTTTTGATACCACTGCCAATAACGTCAATCATTCCCAGATTAAGCATCGCGTTCGCTAAGAAATTATTCCTTTGTTTTTGAGGGAAATTCTGCTGAATGACTTTCTCCACACTGCCCGGGATAAAGCTTCCGGCATTGACAAAATTTAATTCATCTGGCTTTTCCTCCACCACTACCCGTTCTTTTAATTCAATAGTATAGGAATTTGTAATAATCGCGAAAATAGGCAGTATGCGCAAATTGTCATTTCGAGCGGAGTCGAGAAATCTGTTTAAATAGACCCCTCGACTGCGCTCGGGGTGACGGCGAGCCCCGTTAGAAATTCCAGAAATGGGGGATTATCATAGAGAACGGAAGATTTCTAACGGGGCGAGCGGTTGCCTTAATGAAGTTCCGCCGAAGGCGGTTAATTAAACTCATAAATTTTAAAATCTATTCTGGGATTCAACGATCTGGCAAGCCAATTTTCTAATTCTTCATTTCCAATCTTATAGTGCTTGGGTTTGAACTTTGTCCCCACCACTTTATGTGTTTCATTCTCAATTCCATACACAAGGTAAGCATTTTTCTTTTCATATAAGCAGGCCGAGTTGGACAATGCTGATATGTGTTGGCCTATTTTCCCCCGGTTTATGTAATTGACTTTGAACTCAACCCACTCAGTTTCTTTTCGCAAAGCTCTTAATTCATCCAGGGTCTTTTTTAAGTTCCTTGCATTCATCTTATAAGCCATTTTGTTTTACACGTTAATTCTGGGTTTAATTCTACTCGTTACTGTCTTGAAAATCAATTAGGAACGATATTATTCAAGAGAGTCTTTGCTCGGCTGAAGGTTTTTTCGGCTGGTTCTCCCGGCTCAATATCAAGCCACTTCACGAATTTGAACGTTTTGAACCAGGTACGTTGGTTCTTGGCTAACCGCCGGGTGTTCTTCTTTATAAGCTCGATTGCGTCCTCCAAAGTCACCAGGCCTGAGAGGTGGTCTATTATCTCAGCGTAGCCGATTGCACATCGTGCCTGTTTGCTTAAGGCTTTTTCTTCAGCTAACAGAGACTTGACCTCATTAACAAGACCGGCGGCGAGCATCTTTTTGACACGGGCGTTGATCCTCTTGTTCTCTTCAGTTCTTTCTCTACGCAGCCCTACTATCGTCCAGTTCTGCAAAGGTTCTTCCGCGCTGAACTGCTTCTGCAGACTCGAGATGGGCTTGCCGCTGATTTTATAAACCTCCAGGGCCCGGATTATACGTTTAGTGTCGTTGGGGCTGATACGCTCAGCGGCTGCGGGGTCGATTTTTGCTAATTCGCGGTAAAGTTCGGCGCCTTCGGCTTCTGCTCGTGCTCGCAATTCCGCGCGTATTTGCTCATCAGTTCCAGGTCCTTCAAAGAGACCATACAACAGGGCCTTTATATACAGGGCGGTCCCCCCAACCGCAATGATTGGTCTTTTTCGGCCCTTTATCTGCCCCATAGCTTCATTCGCCAGTTCCAGAAACGCGCCCACGCTGAACGATTCACTCGGCTCAACTACGTCAATTAAATGATAGGCAAGCTTTTCGCGGGCTTCTTGGGGCGGCTTGCACGTGCCGATATCCATCCGCCTGTACACCTTCATCGAGTCGATGCTGATTATTTCAGCACCAAGACTTTCACCCAGCCGAAAGGCCAATTGCCCCTTGCCTGATGCCGTAACGCCGAGAATTAAAACCATTTTCAATTTTCTATTTACTATTTTCCATTTTCTATTTAGTATCGAGTAAGATGTCTTTTCCAATTATCAATCGTAAATAGTCAATAGTAAATAGTCAATGAACTTCAATACTCTATTACGCAAGAAGGCGGAGTTCGTCAATCATACTCTGCAGCAGCTCCTGGCAAGGCACACTGAGATTAACAGCGATTTAAAGGAAGCGATCAACTACACCCTTGATGCTCCGGGCAAACGGGTGCGTTCGGCCTTGCTTCTATGGTGCTGCGAACTTGTCAGCGGCAAAATAAACCATAACGCTGAAATTGCCGCCGCTGCCATCGAGATGGTACATACGTATTCGCTTGTTCACGATGATTTGCCGGCGATGGACGATGATGACCTTCGGCGGGGATTACCAACCTGCCACAAGGCCTTTGATGAGGCAACGGCTATTTTGACCGGCGATGCCCTTTTGACCCTTGCCTTCGAGATTTTGGGCAAAGAAATTGATGAACCGGCTATTGCCGTAAAATTGGTTAGTCAACTGGCAGAGGCCGCGGGGCCGGCCGGTATGATTGCAGGACAAATGGCCGACCTCAAAGCTCCTCTAAAAAAGACACAGGCAACCGAACAGGACCTGCGAGCTATCCACACAAACAAGACGGCTAAGTTGTTCAGATGCGCTGCTGTAATGGGAGCTATTTGTGGCCGCGCAAAAAAAAATCAGCTTGAGTCCTTGTCCGAATACGGCCTGAAGATTGGGTTGGGCTTCCAGATAGCCGATGATATCCTCGATGTGTGTGCTTCGAGCGAGCATTTGGGTAAGACGGCCGGCAAAGACGCCAAGGCAGACAAGTGTACATACCCCGCGGTGGTGGGAATTGAAAAGTCAAAGCAGTTGGCAAAAAAACTCACCGACGAGGCGGCAGCGATCCTGGAACCGTTTGGCCAAAAAGCCGACACCCTCCGAAAGCTCGCCATCGCACTGCTGCAAAGAACAAGATAAGAACATACTTACAAATCAAATACAGGTCGTTATGCCTGCTAAGATGTTAGGTTGATTGTCAGGCGGTTTGTCCTAATAAGGGATTTATCCGGTATCATCTTTTTTTAAGCGTTACACCAACTCCGCTTCGGACAATCGTTTCCAGATTAGGATTTGTTGTTATCGCCTCCATATATTTTGGATCAGCCATCCTGGGGTTAATGTTGTGCGCAATGACAAGGCCTCCGGGGCGGACCAAGGGTAAAAGTTTATTGAGATAATCAATGTAGCCTTCTTTATCTGCATCGAGAAAGAGTAAATCGATTTTTTCTTTTAGTTTCTTGACCTCGTCGTGAGCATCCCCTTCGACAAGCGTAATGATATCGGCCATACCCGCTCGTTTGAAATTTGCACGAGCGGTAGCGGCTCGCTGGGCATCGATTTCAAATGTCGTCAGCTTGCCGCCGGTTTTTTGAAGAGCCATGCCGAACCAGATGGCGGAATAGCCGGTAGATGTTCCAATCTCAACGACATTTTGTGCATTCATCGACTCCGTCGTAATGCGTAAGAATCGCCCGTCTTGTGGCGGTACGTTTCTAAATCTTTGGGTTTTGAGTATATTGGCAAGAATGCCAAGAATTTTTTTCTCATTATCGTTTTTTGGAACGGGAGGCTTCTCAAGTTCTGAATCACTCTGCCCACTTCCCCTCCCCCTAAATGAACGCTGAGCAAGAGCGTTTGAAAACAAGACTGCTGAGATTCCAATGATAACAGTGCTTACTACGATAGTGGTGCGTCTGGCGTTTTTCATCTTGAGTTCCTCCTTCATTTTACATGTAGTTTCAGTTATTGCTCATTTCGTTTCATTAAGCAAACATTTCCAGCGTTCAACCAGGGCCATGAAATGAATAAACTCGACATTACCCTTTTTAGCATCGTTACGCCTTTTGATGGTCATAGGCTATCAAATCCATCTTAAAATCGCAAGTATTTTTAGTCATTTCCGGCCGTAGTTTTACTCTTGATATGGCAGAAATTTACTGAAGACAGTACTGCCGGCCACTGATGGTCTTTCTTGAATTATGCTTTGTGCTTTTCACCCTCTCCTGTTTCTTTTGTTTCCATTGGTGAGAATGTTCCAGCAGGGCCGCCGGCCGTGAATAAAACCGCAAACCGTGTGACCAAAGCACCTAATCTCCACCTTTTTCATAGCCAAACAGTGTATGCCAAAGTGCATTAAAAAACAATATTTTGCCAGGTTAAAATCCGTCTTAAACCTTACTATCCAGTCTAATTTTTCTTTGTTCCTTTTTCGCAATAAATAATCATTTATCACTTTTCTCTAATCATTTATTTCTCTCTTTAGAGAAATTCAGGCAGGCAAATTCGTCGAAAAGCTCAATTTCGTTCAAATCTCATCCGCGCGGTTAGACTTTTTACTCCCTTATAATTGGCTGAATATGCGTCTTTGTGTCGAAAAAAGGCTATTTTACCACTGGCTTTTTTGGGATAAGTTGTTATGATAAAAGCAGTAAAAAATTTTTAGAAATTCGGATTTTTACTCTTCAACTATGTGCGCCTTTGGTTGAAATTTCTCGTATAAAAAAGCTAAAAGTTCCGATAATGGCAAAATTATTGGAGCAAATAAACCCCGTTAGAAACTTGATTGAAAAGGCCCGTTAAATATAATGGAAACCTCACACGAAAAATGGGAGTTACTAAACGGGGTAGACAGTCCCGACGACGTCAAGAAGCTTCCGGTGCGCCAGCTAAACACCCTGGCCGACGAAATACGCCGCTTCATTCTCAACTCGGTCGCGCAGACCGGCGGACACCTGGCCAGCAATCTCGGTGTGGTGGAATTGACCTTGGCGCTGCACTATGTCTTCGATTTCAAAAAAGATAAACTGCTCTGGGACGTCGGCCATCAATGCTATACGCACAAAATCATTACCGGCAGGAAAAACAAGTTCAAGCTCCTCCGCAAGGCTGGCGGGATAAGCGGCTTTCCAAACCCGGCTGAAAGCGACTACGACCAGTTCGTCGTCGGCCATGCAGGGACCGCCGTAGCAACCGCAATCGGGATGGCAATAGGGCAAACGCAGCAAAAGAAAAATAATAAAATCGTGGCGCTGGTCGGCGACGCCAGTATCGTTAACGGCGCTTCTTTCGAGGCGCTCAATAATCTCGGACTGGTCAAGAGGCAATTACTAATCGTCCTCAACGACAACTCGATGGCAATAGACCCGACGCAAGGGGCAGTAGCAAAATATTTCTCCAAAGTGCGGCTGAGCCAGACATACGACGATTTGCGAAAGACCACTCATAACATCCTCGAGCACTTGCCGGTCATCGGCAAGAGTGTTGATGAGGCCGTTGAAAGGATTAAAAAGGGTATTCGAATGGTCCTGCCGGCCAGCCAGATGTTTGAAAGCCTGAACATCCCATACTTTGGTCCCGTTGACGGACACGATATCGGCTCACTTATACAGTTGTTCAACGCGCTTGCCGAATTAGAGCACCCGGCAATTCTGCACGTTTACACAAAGAAAGGACAAGGTTTTCATCCGGCCGGTTCCCAGCCCAGCCCCGTTAGAAGCCCCGGCCTTACTAAAGCAGAGCCTATCTATCCTGCTTCTAAAGGGGCCAGCAGATTTCACTCGACCGGCCCATTCAAGATAAACAACAATAAAATCGGAGACAGAGTTAAGGTTGAGGCGGTCCAGGATACAAGCCCCGTTAGAAATTCTATAAGGGGGGACATCATACAGAAAGGGAAGATTTCTAACGGGGCAAGCAGACAAAGCTTCACCAGCGTATTCGGCGAGCATCTGGCCGATTTAGCGGAAAAGGATGACAAAATTGTTTCTATAACTTCGGCCATGCGCGATGGCACGGGGCTGATGGAATTTCGCAAGAGATTCGGTGACAGATTCTATGACGTGGGTATTGCCGAAAGTGCGGCTGTGGATATTGCGGCCGGGCTGGCCAAGAGCGGCTTAAAGCCGGTCGTCTGTATCTACTCGACCTTTTTACAGCGAAGCTTTGACCAGATATTCCAGGAAGTGGCCCTGCAGAATCTGCCGGTTGTCTTTTGTGTCGACAGGGCCGGCGTTGTCGGCTCGGACGGGCCAACTCACCACGGTTTAATGGATATCGGCTTTTTACGAATGATGCCCAATATGGTACTGACGGCGCCTGCGGATGAGGTTGAGATGAAACTGGCTTTGGAATTCGCATTGAGCGTAGATAAGCCGGTCGTTATTATATATCCGAAAGACTTCGTTCCGAGCCGGAAGTCTGTCCGGGCCGCCTCCGCCAGGCCGTTCAAATTAGGTAAAAGCGTGGTTGCCAAAAAGTCAAAAGATTCAGCGCTCGCGATTGTCAGCTACGGCAGTATCTTGACAGAATCGCTGGAAGCGGCCGAGCTGCTGGCTAAAGAGGGCATTGCGGTTGATGTGATAAATGCCCGTTTTGCCGCTCCCATTGATGAAAAAATCATCCAGTTATTAGAGAGGGGCAAAGGTATAATAACGGTAGAAGACCACACGACCGCCTGCGGGTTCGGCTCAGCCGTGCTCGAAATGGCCGCAGCAAAAACAGCGGTCAGCAAACAGCGGAAAGCGGACAGTAAAAAACTAAACGCTATACGCATGCTCGGGGCACCGAGGAAGTTCATAAAACACGACACCCGCCCGACGCAGCTTTCCCAGGCCGGTATAAATGCCGTTAAAATAGCTCAGACAGCAAAAGAAATGTTACACGCTTGATTCGGATTATTCGTTAGCCGGTAGAATTTGGTATTTAGCCGGAGGAGGCTTTCAGCAGTACCTTTTAGCAGAGGGCCGCTTGTTCAATAAAAATACAACAATTTTCTGAAAAAAACCTGTCCCGAGCGCAGGCAAGGGATCTCAAACACAATAGTAAATAGTAAATACAAAACCTCACGTCAAATAATGAAAAAAACAAACATCAAGTCGCCCAATTCTTGATGTGGAGATTATCACCGGCAACTTCACGAATCCGACTCAGTTTGTCATTCGTAACTAACGTCAAATTACGTGTTATCGCTTGAGCTGCAATCCATAGGTCATTCTCTTGTATTCCAAGTTCCAGTGAAGTGATAGGATCAACAAGCTGTTCAGGACGCAAGTTTCTCTTTCTCTTATCCTTTGGTGCGTATTTGTCAAACAATAGAGACCTAAGTTCGCCATATGTGTTGGCTGTGTGCATGTCAATATCGAAAGTCTTTGGCCCCTTAGCTCTGATGAACTGAAAGTACTCTGCTTGAATCAACTCTCTTGTAGTGGCAACCTTCTGCCCAAAGGCGACTTCGCCCCATGTAATAATAGATATACCCAGTTTAAGATCAGGTGTCAACTTCTTCAGTTGTTTTCTAATGTTAGAACTCTCTTTCGGATACCTCTCGGCGCCAAACCAGTATGACCAGATACAGGTGTCAAGTAGGAAAGCGTGCATGTCAATCTTCTTTGAATGCCTCTTCGGCAACTTTAAGAGCGTTAATGATTTCCGGCGACCTTACTCCTTCTACCCATTTGCTTACGAAAGATACCGTTGACCTCTGATATTCCTCAGAAAGATACTCGTGTAACGGAATGAACGAGTCAAAGTCTTCAGGAAAGTATCGTGTAAACTTGAAGTCCACTCCGTTTCTCTCCCACCCATCAAACAAATCCAATACTTGTCGTTCTAATTTTGGAGGCAAGTCATACAAACGCATAACTTCTGCGTCGATGGCTAACATCTTTCTCTTAGCTTCTTTGGTGTCTAAGTCCGTCTGAAAAACTTTACTCGCCGAGGAAAATAACTCAAAGTATTTTTTTACTAAACGGCTCACCCTGTTCAGAGCCTCCTTTCCTACATCTGGTATTGGTAATGCCCTAATCATTCCCGTAAGAACGGTTCGCTTTGTCCCATGGCAGTAAGCATACGCATTTGCCAATGGAGAATTCAGTATTGCCCACAAAACCTCGAGCGACCACACCTCAGTTTGTGGACGAACTACTAAGAAACTGCTTGTGACAGGATGACCTTCATAATCTATTAACGCCTTCAATCGCCATGGTCCCCGACTTACTGGTGCGTAATTAAGCAAAACTTGTGATATCCGTTTGTCAGTTCCCCTCCTCCGACTACGTATCGCTTCCGACCGAATGTTTAAGTACCAAACTTTTGGTTGTTCGGTTATTTTAAGATCGTTATGAAATTTCAAAAATCCCCTACTTCCCCCTGTAAACTTTGTCTTACTAAATGTGGTAACACCTTCTGGTAAATCCTTACCCTTGAAGTCAAATCCCTTCCCTATATCCGCTATTTCTTCTAAGGGTACAAGTTTTATGCAATATTCCCAAACAGGTCTAAGTTCAGGAGTACGCAAATCATAATCATCTGAATCTAAAAAACGAGCTTGTGGTATCATTTCTTTTGGTGCACTGTAACGATCTCTAAACTCATCCAGAGTTTTTTCCCTGACCCTCACATATCTTGTTTTGTTTGTAATTCTCCTAGAAGTTTTCTTTCGTCCCAAGACAACGGCGCATTCATGATCAGCGGAGGGAAAAACATTATCAGGCAAAACATATACTTCATATATTTCAAAACCCTTAATCAAAATTTTCCGTAATGAAATGCTATTTACACTGTTTAGAAAGCCACGAGGAAGGATCACACCAAGTACTGAGTTAGTAGGCATATAAGGTAATGTTCGAGCCAGCACTTCTGAAGCTTTGTTGCCGTACTGCAAACTGATACCCTTTTCAGAATAACCGGATTTTTCTTCTGGAGTAAAATTTTGGAATGGTGGATTACATAATAAAATCGTTGAATTACTTGCTAACTTAGTAAGAACTTCGCCTTCGTACACATCCGCTGACTTCAACTGCCAACCATTCGGATTTGGAACATCGGCCAAAGTCAATGACAGTTTTGCAATCTCTCTGGCAAAAGAATCAATCTCTACACCAAACAAATGATTTTTGAGGTAATCATGGCGTTTCTGGGAATTGTGTTCTTGAATCATCTCTCGAAGCAGTCGGGCAGCAGAAACGAGAAACGGTGCATGGCCACAAGTCGGTTCCAGCACCATGCGATCATATTCTGGGATCTCCTCAATCCAGGACGAAAGCTGCCACACTATATAATCCACCAAATATGATGGCGTAGCGTGAATACCCAATGCTTTTCTTATATCTCTCGTAATTAGAGTGTTTTCGTAAACATACGCAAGAGATTCAATAGTCAAATGCCTTAAGCTGCCCAATTTCTTGAGCAGCTTTGCAGCTGCTTTCAGGCCTTCTTCTTGTTTTTGTGTTACTTTTTCTTCTGCCTGTTCCGCATTATAATGGTTATGGACTTTTCGTAGCGTCCCAGATACATCGTCCAAATTTATGTCAGAGAACCCTGAAACTTTTTTGTCTGTTAAGATTTTTGCAGCCAATAACCGAAAAACTGACTGAAACAACCATCGCCCTAAATCCTCATCTATATTTGGCTTTCCAAGTTCGTTATGAAGGGCATCGCACATTCTTCTTAATAGCTTCGACAGGTGGTTGCCCATTTCATGTTCAAAAAGCGGCATCAGTCCAACATCTACAAAGTCCAGTTGATACTGAGGATCCAAGCGACCGAGAGTCTTTGCACGATAGATGCTTTCTGGAGCAAATTTTTTGCGATGCTCATGGAAAAAAATGGCAACTTTATCAGCCGAAACTTTATCTTCAAGCGTAGGCCTTTGAGCTGTGAAACTCCACCATTGAAGTTCTTCTCGGGAACATGCAAAAAGAACAGGAGCTCCGAGACCACGATAGCTTGTAACCAATCCTTCTATGGATTGCCCACCCAACAAATCTGTATCTACGCCTGCTACACATGCGCTCCTAGCGTCGTAGGTTTGGTGTGCAAACCCAGCCAGAGGAACCTGATGTGGGCCAGAAGTGTCTACGTAAGCATAGTTCTCTTGTAAAAGAGGTTCACGATAACCGCACTTAGCCAGGTATGGACGGAGTTCTCGAGTTGTAATAAGTCTTTCACCGATAACTGCTCATCTCCTTTAAAACCCTACTGTTATATACTGAAAAAACCAACCATACATTCTAATTATCGTTAACGGTGGCTTTCCCACATTAATTTTCGCACACTGCTAACTATCCAAATACAATACCCAAAATTGTAATTCCAGTCAAATATTTAGTAGACAGTCGATTTAGCGTGCAGCGGGAATTAAAATGAAATTTTAATAAAATTGTTCGATTTTCATTGAACATTCAGAAGCAGTTTGGTATAATATAAATCGCCATAGAAATGGCAGGTATTTAGCGGAGAACCGCAAGTCTTCGTATCAGCAGATACACGCCAAAAAAGTTCAAAGTCAAAGGAAACTACGAACTATGAACAATGAACTACTCACAAGCATCGAGAATCAAACTTTAGCTCACTTTAGGCACTTTAGCCCACTTTTTACTAATTTCCCCTCTACAACTGTAGAGAGCGCACTACAAATCGCTCATTTTATGCAAAACAAACCCAATTTCCAAAAAGCCCAAATGAACGTAAATATGGTATTAACAGGGGATTATGAAAAAAAGACACTTGGTGAACGTGGGAAAAACAAACCCAATTCAAAGCCAATACAAACCCAATCAAACCCAATTAAAGCCAATAAAATGCCAAAACAAACCCAATACAAACCCAATTCAAACCCAATTTTAGTTGATTGTTGTAACGGCTTTGTCGATAATTTATTGGAAAAGACTGAGAATTTAATTGTTTTAGGCGATAAGATGGCAACAAGCGGCTTACCTAAATTAGTGGTCTTCAGCGACCCGAAAAAGGGACACGTCGCTGAGATAATTACGGAATTTCTCAATTTTGTAAAGAGCAGGGCCGAGGTCATTGTAAGCTGCGGTATAGAGGAATGCACGGTCGATATTTTGAAAGAGGCAGACTTCGCGGTCGTCTTCGGCGGCGATGGCAGTATTACCTCGGCTGCAAGACAACTTAGCCAGGTGAATGTGCCGGTCATAGGCGTAAACCTCGGCAAGCTCGGCTACCTGGCCGAATTCAACGTCTCTGAGCTTAAAGAATTTTTTCCTTCCTTAACGGCAGGAAAAGCCCACACAGACAAACGCATGATGTTGGGTTGTGGTATTTTCAGCAATGGCGAGGAGAAATTCCGCTCAGCAGCCATCAATGATGTTGTTGTCACGGCCGGGCCGCCTTTTAAGATGATTGAGCTGAAGATGTCGGTGGATGGCCAGCCGCTTGCCGTTTGTATAAGCGACGGCCTTATAATTTCCACGCCGACGGGGTCCACCGCGTATAATCTCTCGGCGGGTGGGCCTATACTTTCGCCAAAGATGGAGGCAATGGTGATTACACCAATGTGTCCCCATTCGCTTAGCTTCCGGCCAATCGTTATCAATGCCGACAGTAAAGTGGAGGTGTTTGGGGTCCGTGTTAATGAAGGCACAACGGTTTCGATGGATGGGCAGGTTTCCTGCAAACTGTCGATTGATGACGTGGTGAGAATCGAAAGGCATAAAGGCGATTTCCTGGTGGTCAATAATCCGCTTCGGACGCAGTGGGACACTTTAGCTACTAAACTAAGCTGGGCTGAAAAGCCGAAGTATAAGAGGAACGGGAAGCCGACTAACTAAAATATGCTCAATTGCGAACATGCCCGCGAGAACGGGGTATTTAATATTATGAAAAACCGCCTTTTTATTATGTTGGCAGCGGCGTTTTTTGCCACATTATCGGAAACAGCCCGGCCTCTGACTCCGTCAGGGATTGCGAATCCGGCGATTAGGCGTCCGGTTGGCCCTGCGACGGTTCCGCAGAGCAGTATCCGCAGCGGCCTGTTTCCCAGTCGTAACCCGGTTGATACGACCGGTAATCTGATGATTACGGGCAACGTTGCCGACGGCAGGCACTTTCAAGGTACAGTGCCGTATGATGCGGTTTCAGCTTTTGCAGGCACAACGAATTCAACGACGCTTGATTCTTTTTTGAGGCGTTCGGCCGGCACAGGAGCTTTAGGCGCGCAGCCGGGCAGATATACCCCGTATTATTCCCCATCAGGAACAGTAACCACAATGAGACCGGGCCTGCGTAGTGTTATCAGGCCGCCAACTGCAACGATAGAGGGCAAAGCTGCGGAAGGATTTGCTGTGCCGACCGGGGCCCGAGAACAGCGTTTGGCAAGCCCGGAGATGGGTATTCCAAGTATCAAATACAGGCCGATGAGGCTTAGTCCGCAGCAGCTCGAAAGACTGATTTCAGACGGGGTCCTTACTCACGCAGAAGCCAAAAAACTGGGGGATGAACAAAACGTGGGCCAAACGGAACGTTTGCAGCGAGATATACAACAGTTGCAACACAGAGCGCCTACGCTTCGGCAAAGCCTGATTGTCCGGGATGAATCTTTGCGGCCATTTAGTAAGCCTGAGCGGACTGGTGATATATTACAACCGCCTAAGCTTCAAAAGCTGGAAGAGGAGCCCGGCAAAGACAAACAGCGGGCCCTTGTCCGGGATAAAGTATTTGCGCCCGCCAAAGGCGGGCTGACAGAGCTGCGTACGCAGGGGCAGCTCGATGTTTATGAGCGGATGAAGCAGCAGCTCGAGAACATTCAAAAAACGCGTGAGCAATTGCGCACGCCGGAAAAGAGACAAGAGGGAGCCGGCAGTGAAGATAAAGGCGTGGATGTGAAGTTATCAGATTTGACGCGCCAAAGGCAGGCACTTTCGACAGGTGAAGAAATAGAAGCGTTTGAGGCCGAGCTCGAAAGACAGGCAATAGGCGACAAACAACAAGATGAACTTACCGAGCTTGAGTTAGCCGCCAGAGCGAAAAGCATTATGGGCGCACACAAGACCTTTGCTTCCTACTCGAATGACAAGTTCAATCAGCATATACGGGCTGCGGAGCAATATCTAAAGGAGGGCAAGTACTACCGGGCTGCGGGCACTTATACTCTTGCGTCGATTTACAAGCCGGACGACCCCCTTGCCTACGCGGGCAAGAGCCATGCGTTATTCGCGGCCGGCGGATATATGAGCAGCTCGCTATTTCTTTCCAGGGCTTTAGAGATTTTCCCCGAGTACGCACGGTTCAAGATAAACCTTGTGGCCATGGTAGGTGACAGGGACAAGCTGGAAAGCAGAATAGCTGATATTAAACAATGGCTGGAAAGGACCGGCGCTGCTGAACTGCAGTTTCTGTTAGGCTACGTTTATTACCAGATGGGCAGGGCCGGTGAAGCCAAAAAAGCGATAGACGCCGCTTATGAGAAGCTGCCTGACTCGCCGGCCGTAATTGCGCTTAAGAAAGCCATTGACAGCGCAATAACAGAAAACAGAGGACAGAAAACAGAGGACAGAAAACAGAGCACACAAAACAGATAACAGAGGCCTTTTTTTCTGACTTCTGACTTCTCCGTAAGTCCACTTGGGGACGCCTTACGGCGGAGTCCCAAGGACTAACATCTGTCCTGCAAGTTAGTTTTTACCGGCCTTATCTATTACCTTAATCGTATCCGTGGCTTCAAATTGTGTTCCGTCGGTGAATCGGCCGGTGATTTTTAGGTTGATATCGCCTACCTCAAGTATAGCCTGAACCTTTTCGCGGCTGAACTTTGCGGTTGCAAGCTGCGCCTGCTCATCGACTGAGAACTGCTCAGGTTGAATTTCGTTTCCAAGGAAAACACTGTTTGGGTCAATATCGGCAATATTGTAGTCTTCGGGCAGCCAGATATAGCAGGTAATCGATTTGCCTTTGCTTGCCAGATTTATAGTACGAGGGACAATCCTAACCTCGGCCGGTAGCGGCGCCTCGTAAGCACCCATATCGATTCGCGCACCCATTACGCGCGGGTTGCCGTCGAGGTCTGTCTCGTTTGGTTCAGGTATGTAATTCGGGTCGCCAGCGTCTATGCACGGTGAAGTGGGGAGCAGATGATAATCGCCATCAATCCAGGTGCCGTTTGCATCCCAATAACCCTGTGCCATAAAGCACGGGTCGGCGTCGATATTTCCTTGGCCGGGGTGGCCACCCTGGATATCGCTGAAGTTCACATTGGCGTAACCGGGTATTTGTGTGGCTGAGTTGCCCCAGAGGATGCAGCTCGTTAGATTTACGGTGCTATCTCTTGCGCAGTTAAGTGTTCCGCCATTTCCCGGAGCAGCATTTGCAGTTAACAGACAGTTAGTCAGGGTCGGACTACTGTGGTAGTCGATGTACATTCCGCTGCCATCTTCACCGGCCATGTTTGCGATGAATGTGCAGCCGGTGAAGGTCGGACTGCCTGCGATGCTGTACATTACGCCGCCGCGTCTTGCAGCGGAGTTGTTGGTAAATGTGCAGTGGATTATGTTTGGCTCGGTGTCCCAACTGAACATTGCGCCTCCGTATTTAGCGGCGGAGTTTTCCTTTAGAATGCAATTTGTTATCGTAGGATTGGCTCCGTGACGACAATAGATTCCGGCACCCCATATCGACCATGCGTTCGTGATAGTAAAGCCGTCAATTCGTGTTTCTTTTCCTTCGTTGGTGTGGAAGTAGAAGGCCCGGCCGAAGTTTTGACAATCTATGATGCATTTTTTCGGGCCGGCTTCGCTGCGAAGAGTAATTGCCTTGCCGCGAAGATTCAGGTCTTTATTGCCGAGGCCTCTATAGACACCGTCGCTTACAAGGACAATATCACCATCAATCGCAGCATCAATGGCATGTTGAATTGTGCCAAAGTCCTGCGGCACGCGCAGCGGGCCGGTTACTTTTAGCTCAACCGTTACGGTGCGAAGGCGGTTTGGCGCCTGCGTGTCCGAGATAATCAGGGCGCACGTATTTACTCCGTGAGTAATGCCCGAAGGGTCTACAGTAATGATTATGTCGTCGAGCTCCCCTGAAGCGAGTGTGCCCGCTGAGGGCGAAATGGTGAGCCAAGGGCAGTCTTCGGCCAGCTCGTAAGTTAGCTCTACACCGCCTGCGTTGCCGACAGTAAGGGTCTTTTGATGTAAGTTTGGGTCGCCCTGGCGGAGGTTGAATGTAATGTTGGCCGGGGCGACTACTATGGTGGCGGCAGCAGGGTTGTATTCATAAGCTCCCATGTCGACAACGGCAATCACACGAGGATTACCACCTAAATCCGTAGGCGGCAGGCCACCAGGAGGGGAATTCGTTCCGGCGTCGATACACGGAGAGTCAGGGGAGAGATACGGCTGTGTGTCCAGGAGAAATTTTGGATTCGCACCAGTATTTCCTGTGCCCGGCCCCTCCGGGTTCCAGCCCTGGATGCAACTGTAGTTTATGACAACGTCCAGAACGGACATTAGTATGGCGTCGTTGTGGTTTCCCCAGATAATGCAGTTTGTGAAAGGCCCGGGACATCGACTGACGGTCACGTCACCGGTGTTGTAAATAAGCGTAGAGTTTGTTATTGGGCCTGTGCATTGGTATATTCCGCTGCCCGGGTAGGAAGGAGAGCTGTTACCTGTGATGACACAATTGTTTATTTGTGCGTCACAGCAGTATAGTCCGCCGCCATACCCATTGGTGGTGGAATTATCGGCTATGGTACAATTTATGATCTTGCTGTTCTGGGCAGCACGGGCAATTGCGCCTCCGTATCGAGCTATGTTGTTGCTGATTGTACAGTTGGCAATTAAAGGATTACTGGCTGCCGCCGGGGATTTGGAGCATCCGATTCCGCCACCTTCGGAGTGAGCAGCATTGTTGCCGGTGATTGTGCAGTTGATAATTATCGGGTCGCACCGCACACAGTAGATTCCGCCGCCGTTCCAGTCGGCGGTGCAGTCGGCAATGATACATTTGGTGATTGTTGGGCTGCTATAACGACAGTAGATACCACCGCCGTCATAACCGGCCTTGGAGTTTGCGTAGCCGTTGATGATAGTCAAGCCGGCCAAAACGCAGTTTGGACCTTCGCCGCTCTGTACCTTGAATCCTCGGTGTGCGACGGTTTTGGTGCCCTGGCAATTAATCACAGTTGCCCGGACTACAGCGGGGTCGTCAGGGTTGACACTTCGAATTGTAATGGCCTTTCCGCGTGGGTCTATGTCTCGGTTTCCGTCTCCGATATATGTTCCCGGTGCGATAACGACGGTATCGCCGTCTATGGCCGCATCGACTGCAGCCTGAATAGTCTCATATTCCTGCGGGACGCGCAGGGTGTAGGGCGTGCGAAAAGGCACAAAGACTAACGCCTGGGCCTGGAGGCCGGCATAGTCGGCTTGCACAGTGACGTGTTGAGGTCCGTCGATATCGTAAGTTTGGAGCAGGCCGGAGGCATCAATAATAACGAGATTCTGCGGCCAGGCCGTCCAGAGGGCCGAGTGCGTTACATCCCTTGTCCCGCCCTGCTCATAGTGAGCGACCGCCTTGTATCTGCCGGTGCAGTTCTCCCTGACCTTCGGGGGGCCGATTATTTCAAGACCAACCGGTGCGCGAACCTGAACCGTCACCTGCGCCTGGAAGCCGGCATAGTCGGCGTGTATTGTAATATCTCCAGACAAGGTGACACCGTCAGTGTTCAAGAGTCCCCCGGCATCAATGCCGCCAAAACCCGGTGGTTCAAGAGACCATACAGACATCGTAGTCACGTCAATGTTTGAACCATCGTCATAAGATGCTACGGCCAAATATTGTTCCAAAGAGTTTTCGTGGACTTCGTCCGGGCCGATCAGATCGATTCCGAGAAATGTTCCGTGTTCGTAAGTAAACTCATCGACTCCTATGTCAACGCATTCACCCATCAACCGCGGCTCACCTTCCCAATCCGTCATATTGACATTTGGCAAATAGTCCGGGTCGCCGGCGTCGATGCATGGTGAGCCTGGCAGCAAATGGTAATCACCGCGGGTAGGGTCAGCGAACATTGGATCGGCAGAGATGTTGCCCTGTGTACCTGTTAAGTCGAAAGGCGTGCTTTGAGAGATGTAATTAGTTGTGTTGTCCCACACATCGTTGTAAGTAATTAGTTTCTTTCGCTCCTCGTCCCTTGAGTTATAAACGAAATAGATTCCTTTTACAAAATTTGTGATGATGTTTCCGGTAATAGTTGCTACGGACTGCATTCTATAATAGATACCCGTTCCCGAGCCCGGGTCGCGGGCGATAATGACGTTGTTCCTGATTATTGCGCTTACACCGCCGGCAGAATATATATGATCCAGGAACACACCGCTGTTAGAATTGAGCACGTTGTTTTCGATGAGCGGAGTCGAGGGGGGATGTTCATGACCTTTAACATACGCTTCTATCGCGAAATTCGACGCTATGATTCTGCAGTACCTTATTGTGGGAGAGTATCCGTCAAAGTATACGCCTGTATCGCCGCGTATAGTGAAGCCTAATAAGCTTCCATTCGAGGCGGTGACAACGATGCCATCGGCCGATATAACTGTGGCGGCGACGACACTGGGATAATGCGGATGTGTGCCGGTTACGGTAATGGCCTTGCCTCTGAAGTTGATGTTTTCGTGGTAGGTGCCCGGAGAGACAATTATGACGTCGCCGTGGTTGGCGTGGTCGATTGCGGCCTGAATGTTACTGAAGTCAGCAGTTCCATCGTCATCGACGTATATGATTTTTGCGTGAGCGGTGCCAGCAAAGGCCAATACTATCATTAATAGCGAAATTGTCAGTGCGGTTTTAAGAAATGTTCTTCCATCCATTTCTGGACCTCCTTTCGCCCCCTTTGGGGGGCTAAAACCGTTTTTTTTCGGCGCATGAAAGGCCGGCAAGAAGCTGAAAGTATCGCTTCGCCAACTATATGTTCGATACTAAGCAATATAACTAATTAAAACAGGGGAGTCAAGGAAATTCTTATAGGACTTAAGGAGATGTGCTAAAAAAGAAAGACGGTGGGCTGAAGCCCACCCTGCAATCTACAATCTTCGGCACGCTAAAGGCGTGACTTCCGTCGGAATGACAGTACATATAGAATGTTACACTCGCTTAGATAAACAACCTGCGGTAAAACCGCAGGCTAAATAACGCCGCAATAAACCCCTCGACCTTACTCAGGACAAGTTGTTGGGCTAAATATCCGCTCGATATTCAATGCTTGCTATGAGTGATGAATAATGGATAATATTTATTGCAATGATAAAGGCAAATGCCGGTTTGGATATTGAAGAAGTTTTTGCGACGGGCGGGGTCATTTCGCAATCGTTCGGCGGGTTCGAGGAGCGGGCCGAACAAGTGCAGATGGCGCGTGCGGTGCAGAAGGCGTTTGTAGAAGGTCGGCATCTGGCTGTCGAGGCGGGGACGGGGGTCGGCAAGAGCTTCGCATACCTTATCCCGGCCATAGAACTGGTTTATCGAAAAGCGGGCCCTATTAGAAATTCTGCAAAGTCCGAGAGAATACAAAAAAGGAAGAACTCTAACGGAGCAGGCAAGGTGCTAATCAGTACCTTTACCATCACGCTGCAGGAGCAGTTGACAGGCAAGGACATTCCATTTCTGCAAGGCTGTCTTCGGCGCGGATTTACAGCGGTGCTTGCAAAGGGTAGAGGGAATTATCTTTGTAAACGCCGGCTTGAATTTGCGCTGCGAAGGCAGGGCCGATTGTTCGATGAGTCCGGCTCGCAATTAGCGGTGATAAACGACTGGGCCAGACAAACCGATGACGGCTCGCTGAGCAATCTTACGTTCGTGCCGAAGAACCAGGTCTGGGACGCGGTCAAGAGCGAACACGGTAACTGCCGCGGCAGAAAATGCCGGCATTTTCGCGAATGCTTCTACTGGCGAGCGAGGCGGCGACTGGAAACCGCGGATATTATTGTGGCAAATCATGCACTAATGTTTAGCGATCTCGTTCTAAAAGAGCAGGGGGCATCGGTCCTGCCAGACTACCGATACGTGATAATCGATGAGGCACAGAATATCGAGCACGTGGCCGAAGACCATTTCGGAATAGATATTAGCAATTACAGAGTAAGATTTCTGCTCGACGGGCTTTATAATCCGCGAACGCACAAAGGGCTTCTGGCTTACATGGCTTCGCACGGCAAAACAGAGGCGGCGATGAAAATTGTCGGGCGAATCGAGAAAGAGGCGAGGGCGTTCTTTAAGGCGGTCCGGGAATGGTTCGAAGAGAACAAGGGGCAGACCAACGGCAGATGTTATGCGAATTTCGTTGACGACAGAATCGGAGGCAACCTGAAGGAGCTGCGGCTGGAATTAGCCAAGCTGGCCAAGGGAGCCGAAGACACTGATGAGAAATTTGAGATTATGCGGTTCGTCGACCGCTGTGCTGCGCTTGCGCAGGATTTAGACCGCTTCCTGGCGCAGAAGCAGGCAGATTATGTTTACTGGGTCGAGGTTGGCGGTGGCGGAGGGAGTCGCCCGCGGCGGGTAGTTTTGAAAAGTGCGGCGGTGAACGTCGGGGCGGATGTGAAAAGGTGCCTGTTCGATAAATATGAATCGGTGATAATGACGAGCGCAACTTTGAGCAGCGGGACGGTGGGAGAAAAGATTAACCACCGAGAACGCAGAGGGCACAGAGAAAATAAGAGAGAAATGGATTCCTACTTTCGCAGGAATGACAATGTTAAAAAACTCCGCGAACTCGGCGGTAACACCAGTGGTTTTGATTTTTTTGCCGGCCGAATCGGGCTGGAAGACTACGAAGCTCTCGGCCTCGGGTCGCCTTTCGATTACGAAAAGCAGGTTACGATTTATATCGAAAAGGACCTGCCGAATCCTAACGAACCGTCTTTTATTAAAGCCGCAGCCGAGAAGGTAAAAAAATACATACTGCAAACAAAGGGGCGGGCGTTTGTGCTTTTCACCAGCTACAAGATGCTCGGCGAGCTCTGCGAGGAGCTCGATGACTGGCTGGCGGAAAATGATATCGAACTGCTTCAGCAGGGAGCGGGTGTCGACAGGACGGTGCTTTTGAGGCACTTCAAGGCTGAGGGTAACAGTGTCCTATTCGGGACGGACAGCTTCTGGCAGGGCGTTGATGTGCCGGGGGCAGCGCTTAGCAATGTTATCATTGTTCGTCTGCCGTTTGCTGTTCCTGATAAGCCGCTGCTTGCCGGCAGATTAGAGCAGATACGAGAGCAGGGGGGCAATCCTTTCAATGATTATCAACTGCCTTCGGCGATTATCTAGTTCAAGCAGGGCTTCGGGCGACTAATCCGCAGCAAGACCGATACCGGCATCGTGGTTATCTTGGACTCGCGCGTGGTCAACAAATCCTACGGTGCGAAGTTCTTAGCCGCGATACCGAAATGCAAAACGAAGATAGTGGCCGGTGACTCGTGAGGCGAGCCGCGGATTAGCTGGAGATGCTGCTCTCAAGGTGGGCAAGTACTGTCCTGGCTTTCGAGACTTTGTTTCCGGCCGGGCCGTTCCAGTACAACTCTGCATCCCTCTTCAAAAGGTCTTCGATTCTTTTGCAGGCCAAAAGTACGGTGGCGTGATTTTTATTGCCCATAAACCTGCCTACCTCCGATGAGGACATCTTTGTGTGCTGTCTTGTCAGATACATACTAAAATGCCGGGCGAGTGCCACAGTCCTGTCTTTCTTGGAGGAGTGTATCTTTGCCGGTGTTATGCCGAAATACGTGGCGACGGCTGATTCGATGTCGGATATGTGCACAATCGGGTCGCATCTTTCCAGGTGCTCGGCCAGAACCGCCTGGGCCATAGGCAGGTTGATTTTCTCGTTTTGCAGTGCAGAGAAGGCAATTAATTTCAGCAGAGCCCCTTCCAATTCCCGCACGTTTGTGCGGAGATTTTCGGCGATGTATTTTATTACATTTTCGGAGATGGTTTTTTCGATTTTCAATCTGGCGTTGCCGGTCGTTAATTGTCTTGCGTACTGTCTGCATATTTGACATCGCGTGTTGAAATCCGGGTTCTCAATCTTTACGACCATTCCTGAGACGAAGCGGTTGACCAGCTTATCCGAGAGCTGTCCTATCATCTTGGGATGTGCGTCGGAAGCGAGGACGACCTGCTTGCCGGCCAGATTGATTGTATTGAAAGTATGCAGGAATTCCTCCTGCGTTGAAGGCTTGCTGGCCAAGAAGTGGATATCGTCGATTGCTAACAATTCCGTTTGCCGCATTCGTCGCCTAAAAGCCTCCAGCTTTTTTGTCTTCAAGGCCAGCACGAACTGATTGGCAAAATCTTCCGCTGAGAGGTACAGCCAATTAGTTTGGGGCCGACTTAAACACACGGCATTGCAAATCCCTTGCAGCAGATGTGTTTTTCCGACCCCGTATCCTCCGTGAATAAACAGCGGATTGAAAGGGCAATGCTTTTCTTCTACGACGGCTTTTCCGGCGTTGTATGCCAGTTGATTGGACGCGCCGACAACGAATGTGTCCAAATTGAAGTGAAGCTTCTTCGTTGAAGGCGACAGTATTGTCGTTCTGTGGCCGGGCAGTCGATTCCGGGCCTTTGCCACGAGTTGCGCCTGTGAGTCGAGCTGGGGTCGCCGGAGGCTCCCGGAAAGCTCCGGGTCGATTGTAAATGTAATCTTTGCCCCTGTCCCGGTAGCCTCGCGAACCGCCTGTCCGATTTCCCTTGAGAAATGATTTTCAATCCAGCTCGCAATAAAGAGGTTTGGCACACCAACTTTTAGATATCCGCCTGTAAGTGTCATTTTGGTTGAGTTCTTAAACCAGATTCTAAACTTTTGTGGTCCGACCTTCGCGGCAAGAGCTTCGTTAATAGCGTTTATCTGTGTTCCGGCGGACCGGGCCTGCTCATCCGTGATTGTGCCCTGCATTGATACTCTCCTCTGCCAATCGATAGTTCCAAGTTTTTCGTGTTCAATTTTGATTCCCTGCCGGTAACAAGCAGGAGTAAAATTCACAAGTCAAATAAACGTTATTATTGGTCAGCGACAAGACAAATCAACGGCATTTTAGAAAAATTCTTTTCCACTTGATAGAGGTTCCTGTCAGCATTGACTTTGCGCACGAAAAAAATTTATTTTTAACAGGTTTTGCACAACGTAAGTTTGTTTTGTGGAAAAGCTGTGGATTGTATTTGTTATTGACTGTTTGGTGCCGGCAACTTAGTATTGTTTAGTCATCAATTTTTTAATGGAGAATACAAATGAATCGACGTGATTTTTTGAAAGCCATTGGTCTGGGCGCGGCATCGCTGACGCTTGACGGTTGCCTGAGTGCTTCAACGCCGTTTACGGGCGGTAGGGACAAGACCAAGCCGAACATCGTGATAGCACTGTGCGACGACTTAGGCTACGGGGACCTTAGCTGCTACGGCCACCCACACATCAAGACACCGAACATGGACAAATTAGCTGCCGAGGGGATGAAGCTGACGGACTGCTACGCGGCCGCTCCGGTCTGCTCACCCGCGCGGGCGGGAATGCTGACCGGCCGCACGCCCTACCGCAGCGGGATTTATGACTGGATACCCGGCAATAATCCCATGCACCTCAAACAAGAAGAAATTACAGTTGCGACGCTGTTGAAAGAGGCCGGTTATGGTACCTGCCACGTGGGCAAGTGGCACTGCAACGGCAAGTTTAACTCGGCCGAGCAGCCGCAACCTGACGACCACGGTTTTGAGTACTGGTTCTCCACGCAGAATAACGCCGGGCCTACGCATCACAATCCAGTCAATTTTGTCCGCAACGGCCAGCCGGTGGGTAAACTGAAAGGATATTCCTCTTCGCTGATAGTTCAGGAAGCAATCGACTGGCTGAATATTAAATGGGACCGCTCAAAGCCATTCTGCTTGCTCGTGTGGTTTCATGCACCGCACGAGCCGATTGCCACGGGGCCGGAATTTATGGAGATGTATGAGGGCAAAAAAGAGGCCATATATTACGGCAATGTATCGCAGATGGACCACGAGTTCGGTAGGTTGATGAAGACGCTGGACAGGATGGAGCTGCGCGATGAGACTTTTGTGATGTTCACCAGCGATAATGGTCCTGAGACGTTGGACCGTTATCGCGGTGCGCACCGGTCGTTTGGTTCTCCGGGGCCGCTGCGTGGTATGAAGCTGCACATATATGAAGGCGGGATTCGCGTGCCGGGCATCATCCGCTGGCCGGGTAATACGAAAGCCGGGACCATCTGCGACGAGCCGGTCAACGGTACGGACATTTTAGCCACGCTGTGCGCAATGGCGGGAGTCGGCGTGCCGAGTGATAGGCCAATCGACGGTGCCAGTATTCTGCCGATTTTTGAGGGCAAAAAAATAAGGCGGAAAGTGCCTTTGTACTGGCGATATGACCGGGCGTTGAGCAGGCCGTTGACCGTGGCGATGAGAGAGGGTGACTGGAAGATTATCGCCGACAATAAAATGACGAAATTTGAGCTGTATAACCTTCGCAAAGATATGACGGAGGAGCACGACCTCGCCACAAGTGAACCGAGGCGTTTGGAGGCGATGAAGAAAAAGCTGGCCAAGTTACATGCTGAAATCGAGTCCGAAGGGCCGAGATGGGGACGGGAATGAGACAGGCCGGCAGCAAGCCATCCCCAAAAACATTCGACTTAGCTTAAGGCTGCCACCCGTTGGAAGAAGGCTGCAAGATGTACGCAGCTTGGCCGAAAAACAGTTATCAACTCTGCCTTAGCCAGCGGAGGATTTCGAGGGGGCCGGGGCGTTTTCCGTACATTAGAATGCCTGTTCGA
This sequence comes from Planctomycetota bacterium, assembly GCA_013349615.1. Classification (GTDB taxonomy): domain Bacteria; phylum Planctomycetota; class Phycisphaerae; order Sedimentisphaerales; family Anaerobacaceae; genus CS2-K091. The sequence continues at coordinate 59,103 of DUZJ01000006.1, forward strand.
AATATTTTTGCAGCGGTCCATATCACAACCAGCACGGCTATAGCCAACACGACCACCGTTGCGAAAATCTCAAACAATGATACATCCGAGCCGGCGGCCAACCGCAATATCATCACCATGGGTGTTACGGGCGGTACGAACGACAATGCCCTTGCGAGGGTGCCATCGGGACTTTGAACAAGCTTGAACCAACCTATCATCGGAATTACGAATATTAACATAACGGGCATCATTAGGCTCTGGGTTTCCTTGATGGTGTTACAGACCGAGCCGATGCCGGTCAGGATGGCGCTGAATAAAAGATAGCCAAGAATGTAATATATCACAAAATACACCATCAACTGCGGAGTGATACCAACGTTTAGGCCCTGCCAACTGGCGGCTGCATAGGCGGCAGCGGACCAAAGGGTCATTACGGTCAGGCCGATACCGGCCAAGCCGAGGATTTTGCCGGCCATCAGTTGAAAGGGGCTTACGGCTGAGAGCAGGACCTCGATAATCCTTGAATTTTTCTCTTCAATTATGCTGCTGAGCATGTGCTGGCCCGTTCCGACCATTCCCATAAATATCAGGTACATAAAGAAGAAGGGAACCATCATGCCGGCTATTCTCTGGCCCTGGCTTTGGACCTGCTCCCTGCCTTCGGCGGCCCCTATTTCGAGGCGTTCAAGAGGGACGTTTCGAAGCCTGGCGAGCAGTTTTTTGTCGATTTTTTCTATTTCGTACCGCCGATTCTCAACGGCCTTCCTGAAAAAATTCTCGATGGTCCAGAAGGCATCAACATTGGCGGGCTTTGGCTTATAGGTATAAAAACGTATCTTGCCCGGGCCTTCGAGAATGTCTTCGTCCAGGACAACATAGGCATTGAACTGACCATTGCGGAGCTTCGTTTTGCCTTTTGCTTCAGTTGAATTCGCATCCTGCTGAACGTCGAGGCGTTGAAGGAGAAATTGACTATTGGGATTTCTTTTATTGTAGTCATCGAAAGAGGTTTTGATGTCTTCTGCCAGTGTTTTTGAGAGGTCAGTAACCCCTACCACGATATCGGGGCGCGGGCCGGCTTTGCCGCCCGAAATTGCTTTAGTGAAGAAGATTATCACGCCGATTATGACGGGGGTCATTAACAGGCCAATAATAAACGTCTTGGTCTTGGCTGTTTCAATATATTCGCGCTGCGCGACCTTAAGAATCCTGTGCATCGCTTGCTCCAACTAAGTTGACAAAGATTTCGTGCAGTGAGGGCACCTTTACCTCAAAGGCCCGCACCCGTGCGCGCTGCATAAGGGCTTGTAGAAACTGCTGGGTATCTGCATCGGTGAGGGTGACATCCAAACGCTTTCCCTCGGATTTTACCGCCCTTACCATAGGCAGTCTTTCAACGAAGCCAGCGTCCCCATCAAGCTCGACGCTGACCGTATGGGCGCTTTGCCGGGAACGAATCTCGTCGAGTCTGCCATCCAATATGGACTTGCCCTTGTTTATAAGAAGGATGAAGTCGCAAAGCTTCTCGGCCTCGTGCATTACATGGGTGGAAAAGATTACGGTTTTACCTTCATTTCGCATCTCAAGAATGATGTTTTTGAGCAGGTCCTGGTTCAATGGGTCGAGGCCGGAAAAAGGCTCATCAAGAATCACAAGCTCAGGATTATTGATGACAGTTACCGCAAACTGGAGCTTCTGGTGCATTCCGCGTGAGAGCTCCTCAACTCTCTTATCGGCCCAGCCTGCCAAATCGACTTGCTCGAGCCAGTAGGGTACGCGATGAGCAAGCTCTTTTGTGTCGAGGCCCTTTATCGCGCCAAAATATGCCAGTACCTTGCGAACCGTCATCTTGCGATACAGTCCCCGCTCCTCGGGCATATATCCTATCCGGTTTTTGACTCTCTCAATTTGACCATCCTGAAATATCTCGATTCGCCCACTGTCCGGGCGGATGATATTCATAATCATACGAATAGTGGTTGTCTTGCCGGCGCCGTTAGGGCCGAGGAAGCCATAGACACTGCCGGCGGGAACCTGAACACTCAGGTTATCCACAGCATGGACCTGGCCGAAGGATTTACAGACATTTTCAAGTGTTGCAGCGTTCATATCAGATACGGTTAATATTGACTCTGGCAGTTCATTGTAATAACAGAAATAGCTTAAGCAACTATTTTCTCGCTATGATTGCGACGTAGCCGCCGTCGTGATCGATACCGTTCACTGACGGCAGGGTGAGTAATTCGGATTCGAGTTCGAAGCAGGGATTTTTGAGCAAAAAATCTTTAATGAGTCGGCTGTTTTCGGCCTTTTGAATGCTGCATGTGCTGTAACAGATTTTGCCATTCGGCCTTATCATTTTAGCGGCGGCAGTAAGCAGGTTACCTTGTGTTTGCGACAGTTGCTTTATTGCTTCGGTGTTTATTCTATAGCGGATTTCGATGCGCTTTGCCAAAACGCCGGTATTCGAGCACGGCACGTCGAGCAGAACACAATCGAATTTAGAATTTGGAATTTGGCCGTATGGAACGATATTGACACAGGTTATGCCGAGGCGGATTATATTTTCCTCTACCGATTTCAGGCGCTCCGCGTCGATATCAGTTGCGATAATTTTTGCCGAATCTTCAGTTAGTTCGGCCAATTGGGTAGTCTTTGTGCCCGGAGCGGCGCAAAGGTCAAGGATTGTCCATTCCGGCTGGGGCTCCAAGAGCCAGGCCGGCAGTGAAGCTGTTATGTCCTGAATGGTGAATAAGCCTTCTGTGAAGCCGGGTAATTCCGTTATAGCTCGCGGACTTCCAATTTTTATCATTGAGGCATCGACATTGTTGCTTATCCGGATTTCTGCTTCCGCAGGAATGACATCGGGTATTATTTCAAAATCGATGTCTGCCTGACTGAATTTTTTGGCTAACTGCTGTGTTGTTATTGTTAGCGTGTTTGGCCTGATGTAGATACTGGGCCTGCGATTGCCTGCAAAGCAGATTTGGCGCACCTGTTCCAGACTAAATTCGTTAAGCCAGTCGGTTATGAGCCATTTCGGTAGTGAAAAGGCGGTGCTTAGATAATCTGTCGGCGAAGCTTCCGGGGCCGGGAGAATGTCTGTATCGAACTGGCAGCCGGTTGCAGTTGATTGCGGAATTGCTTTTTTAGGATTGGCTTGCGATAGCGGAATTCGACGGTTTTGTATGTGTCTTGTGATTTGTAGCAGGACCGCATTTACAAAGCCGGTTTGCTTTTTTGCTGCGAGAGCTTTGGCCACACTGACCGCTTCGTTTACGATTGAATACTCCGGGGTTTGGGGGCTATAGATAAGCTCGAAAGAAGCGACACGTATGATATTGAGCAACCTTGGTTGTATCCTTTCAACGGGACAATCAGCAAATTGGGTTATGACATCATCGATGACAATGCGGTTTCTTATCGTTCCGAAGACGAGGTCGGTGGCCCGCTGTTTCTCGTTAGTTTGTTGAAGCATTTTGCTTAAGATTGGAGCGGCATAGTTATGTTTGGGGTCGAATTGGTTTAAGACAGCCGTTGCAATTTGGCGTGCGGTTTTTGAGCCTTGGCTGGTCATATTATGTTTCTATTTTCATAAACAAGTCGCCGGGCTGAGTATGTTGGCCATTAACGAAATCCTTGAATTGCATAAGATGAGAGCCGGTCGGCTTTATTTTTGTAATCTTTAAGGCGCGTTGGCCGCAGATTACATTCAGGCTTTCATCGAGCGTTCCCGACGGCAGGTGAGCCGGGTTTGAAGTTTCGACAACTTCGGCCATCGCTATTGTTACCCGCAGAGACTTTTCGGTTTTTTTCGAGAGATACATTGCCGAAGCTCCGGGCCAGGGCCAAAAGCCCCGCATCTTTCTCTGCAGCAACTCAGCCGGCTCGTTAAAGTCCAGAAAGCCGTCGGATTTTTTCAGCTTCGGCGCCAGGGTGGCCCTGGAATGCTCCTGGCCGGTATAGACCGCGGTGCCGTCGGCGATGTCGTCTATTGTTTTTAACAGCAGCGGTGCGGCGATTTGCGCCAATCTGTCGTGAAGCCGGCCTGCTGTTTCGTCTGCTCCAATATCCGTTTTCGATTGCGCCAGGATGTTACCGGCGTCCATAATTTCGGCCAGCGCGATTATACTTATGCCGGTTTGTTTCTCGCCGTTGATTATTGCCCAGTTTATGGGTGCAGCCCCACGGTATTTCGGCAGCAGCGAGGCGTGGACATTTATAGAACCTTTGGGCGGCAGCTTTATTAGCTCATTCCCGATTTTCTGGCCGAACGCAATTACCACAATCAAATCCGGCTGATAATCTGCTATCTTTTCGATAGTCGGCGGAGAGTTTACGTCGTCGATTTCGATAAAAGGTATCGAACTTGAATCCGCCCAGTGTGCTACGGGTGTGGGAGTAGGTTTTCTACCTCTGCCGGCGGGGTGGGGCGGCTGGGTCAATATAAATTGGAGCCTATGGCTGGAGCAGGCCAAAGCGTTAAGACATTCAAGGCCGAATTCTCCGCTGCCGAGATAGATTATCTTCATAATACCCGATGCTCGATACTCGATGCTTGATTCTCAAGTATCGGGTACCGGCTTTCAAGATTCACATTCTACGCTTCTGTTCGTGTTGTTCTCTAAGCCTTTTTAGCTGCCTTCGGTGTACGATTCCCGCGGTCTGGCCCATACGGTTGACGATGGTTAAGCCGTTGATGTGGTCATTTTCGTGCTGTAGGGCCCTCGCCAAAAGTCCTTCGCCATCTTCGGTAAATTCATTGCCATCGAGGTCAGTGGCGGTAACTTTGCACTTTTTGTATCTTCGAATTTTCGTGAAAACGTTCGGGACGGAGAGGCACCCCTCATCCATCGAATCAAGCTCACCGGTGGGCGTAACAGTGGGGTTTACATAAACTTTGACGGCTTCCCTGGTTCCATTGAGTGATATGATAAACAGCCGCAGCGATACTCCAATCTGCGGCGCCGCCAGGCCGACGCCCTTGTTTTTTAGCATAACATCTTTCATCTTCTCCACCAACTGGCGGATATTATCGTTGATTTCTTCAACGGGCGAAGCCTCTTTTGCCAAAACGTCAGCCGGATAATGCGTGATTCGACATTTTTCAATATCTATCATTTTTATATCTCGCTGCTCGCGGATCGACACTCGATACTTCACACTTATTTATCATCGAATTCGTCTCCGGAGAATATATCGCCAAGGTAGTGCTGTCTTACTGTCTCGTCGCGGACGATTTCGGCCGGCGAGCCGGCGCCGATGACCTTGCCATGGTCGATTATGTATGCCTTATCGACAATCTCAAGCGTTCTCTCGACATTATGGTCGGTAATGAGAACACTAAGGCCGGAAGCGACAAGGCGGCGAATCTCCTGCTGCAGGTCTCCGACGGCAATAGGGTCAACGCCGGTAAACGGCTCGTCCAAAAGAATCAATGAAGGGTCTGTTACCATAGCGCGTGCGATTTCAAGTTTTCTTCGCTCGCCGCCGGACAGGAACCTTCCCTGGCTGTCAGCGACCTCGCGAAGTGAGAAACGGTCAATAAGCATATCAGCCTTTCTGTCGCGCTCGGCTTTGGTGATAGACATTGTTTCCAGAATCGCATAGAGGTTGTCCCTGACGCTGAGCCGCTGAAAGATGCTCGGCTCCTGTGAAAGATAGCCGATGCCGAGTCGGGCACGTTTGTACATCGGCAGCTTTGTAATTTCGCAGTCCTGGAACAAGACATGACCGCCGTTGGGTGTAATCATACCTATAATCATTCTAAAGGATGTTGTTTTTCCGGCACCGTTTCTGCCGAGCAGCCCGACAATTGCACGCTGACCAATCTCAATAGATACTCCGTTGACAACAGCCCTGCCTGAGTACTTCTTCATCAGCCCGCGAGTTTCAAGAAGCTTCATATTTCGTCTCTCGTATTTCGTGTCCTTGTTCCCAAACGAATTTTTGCGTTTGGGGTCCCTTTCGTATTTCGTAGGCGGTATTATAGCTTTAACCACACCCAAAGCAAGCTGTATTTAGCCATCAATATTCAGACTGCCCAGCCGTCGGCAATAACGGTCTGTGTCATTGCAGGCAAATCAATCTATCCCTGTTCGCTAAACACCGTCCACTGTTCGCTAACGACCGTTGAAACGACCTATAACCTGTTTTTCTTTGAAAGCCAATAAATATTCTGGCATTTCAGCAGATTTTTTGCTATTAAGTATTATTTTACGAAAGATAAGACTAGTACTTCCTTGAGGATTCGTATGTTTGCGGTTATAAGCGATGTACATTCAAATCTCGAAGCCTTAACTACAATTCTGGCTGATATCGAAAGGCGCGGCATCAAAACGATTTATTGTCTCGGCGATGTCATCGGCTACGGAGCAAATCCCAAGGAATGCCTGGATTTGATTATAGAGAAGACCAAGTGGTGCGTTCTGGGTAATCACGATTACGCGACCCTCTACGAGCCGACAAATTTTAATTACGGAGCAGAGCAGGCGAGCTTCTGGACCCGCTTTGTTCTGGAAACAGACCATGACAACGAGCCACCTGAAATGAACGAGAGGCGCTGGAGCTTTTTGGGCGAGCTGCCGATGCGGCGGACGCTCAAAACAAAACTGGGAAGCTGCGCAGCAACAATAGATTTCGTTCACGCTTCTCCCAGAAGGCCGATTAATGAATATATTTTCCCGGATGATGTTTACACGAATCCTGCAAAGGTCCGGCTGCTTTTCGAGCGTGTCAAACATATCTGCTTTGTGGGCCATACGCATATGCCCGGCGTATTTCTCGATGAGCCGGATTTTTATCTTCCAAATGAGCTGAATAACGTTTATCCAATTATCGATGACGAGAAAGCAATTATCAATATCGGCTCCGTCGGTCAGCCGAGAGACAAAGACAACCGGGCAAGCTATGTGTATGTTGATGAAAATGAGGTACACTTTGTTCGAGTGGAATACGATTTTGAAACTACAATGAAAAAAATAAAGGCAATCGAACAATTAGACAACTTCCACGCCGAAAGGCTGCGGGAAGGAAGGTAAATTCGTGTCTCGTGACTCGATGCTCGCAACGAGGAGCAAGAGACGAAAAACGAAAGATGAGATTATGAAAATTGTTTTAGTTTCGGTTGTGGTTGGCTTTGTTGTTTTTTGCGGCTGGCTTGTTTATGAAACTGGAATTTTTGAAGCCGGCCAGCCTGAAAACCGACCCTGCATACTCTTACAGCAAACGACGACGGCCGAAGGTGGGGGGAATAAAAATGCAGATGCCGTAAGAAACCAGACGCTGGAAGCGGCTGAATTTACCAGTTTCGGCGCCGACCACGCACCAGCCAAGAGCGTCATACTCGGCTCGACCGACCCTAAGAGCAATTTTATGTTCAAGCTGGAATTGAGCTCAAAAGGTGCAGCCATAAGGAGCGCGGTCTTTAGCAGATTCGACGACCGTGATTATAAAGACCCCCAGCCGTTAGTGATTCTTTCGCCTGTGAAATTAGCCGATGGCACCGAGATTCTATCGATGGCAAATAAGGGCTTTCAAAATGAGGCTCTTGTTCAGCAGGGCCGTGAGCTGCCCCTGCAAGACCTGCACTGGAAGAGCTACGATGTTGAAAAGGCGGACGACTCACAAACGGCACGCTTCGAGGCAACAATTAAAGTTCAAGATACGAATGAGCCGGTTATTAAATTGATTAAGACTTATAAGGTTACACCCGGCAGCTATCTACTCGATTGCGATTTAACTATTGAGAATCTGACGGATAGCGAACAAAAGGCGCGTTTCAATTTGGCCGGGCCGGTCGGCATGGGCAGAGAGGCTGTCAGGAGCGATATGAGACAGGTCATGGGCGGCTTCAGAGATTCACAAGGCCAGGTGACCAGCGTGCCACTCAAGTCCAAAAAGCTCCGCAAGGCAAAAGAGCTCGCCGATAGACGGCTGATAAAACCCGGCTGCAATTTCCTCTGGGCCGCCACGACAAATAAATATTTTGCGGCCATAGTGGTGCCTGTCGCGGATGAGAGTAAGGACTTTTGTGATTGGGTAGCAGACAAGACAGGCCGATTCTATAATCCCGATGGAGATGAGCGTGCCAATACCGGCGATGAGACGATCGGGTTGGACCTGAAAATTGGTTCAGGCAGCCAGCCTTTGGTCATCCAGGCCAACAGCAAAAGAACATATAACTTTCAGTTGTATCTTGGTCCGAAGGACAAAGGCCTTTTCGATAAAAACGAGTTGTATCACAAGCTGGGCTTTGTCCATACGATAACCTTTATGCCCTGTTTTTGCTGTCCTGCCGCGATTATAAATCCGATAGCCTTTGGTATATTGGCACTGATGAAATTGATGTACGGCTTTATCGGCAATTACGGCGTTGTGATTATCATCTTAGTATTCATGTTCCGGCTGGTTATGCATCCGATTAGCAAAAAGAGCCAGGTCTCGATGAGCAAAATGACTAAGCTTGGCCCGAAGACTGAAGAGATAAAGAAAAAATACGCCAACAACAAAGCCGAAATGAACAAGCAGATAATGGCTCTTTATAAAAAACAGGGCGCCTCGCCGATTATGGGTTTTCTTCCGATGATGGTGCAGATACCGGTTTGGATTGCTCTTTGGAGCGCGGTGTACGCCAGTATTGAACTTCGAGGTGAAGGATTTTTGCCGTTCTGGATTACGGACCTTTCGGTTCCGGATGCGCTTTATAGATTTCCAACGACAATAATTGTGCCTTTATTGGGCTGGAAGATAGAATCGCTCAATCTTTTGCCGCTTTTGATGGGCGTGGCCTTTTATCTGCAACAGAAACTAATGCCCAAGCAGGCGACGGCCGCGACAAATCCCCAGGTGGCCCAGCAGCAGAAAATGATGATGATTATGATGCCGCTGCTGTTCCCGCTGATGTTATACAAGGCACCTTCAGGAGTTAATTTGTATATTATGGCCAGTACGTTTGCCGGCGTTTTTGAGCAGCACATCATCCGAAAGCACATCCGAGAGAAAGAAGAAGCCGAGTCAAAGGGCCTGGTCGCGACAACAAGCAAGGCCGGCGGAAAAGTCAAAAAGAAAAAGCCGAAACCATTCTACAGAATGTAATTGGTAACTGGTGTATGACCTTAACGATACTATCGTAGCTGTCAGCTCGCCCACGTCAGGGGAAAGGGCCATTGTTCGCCTAACCGGGCCGAAGACGACCGATGTATTGCAGCAGATTTTCAGCACACCAATCCCAAAAGATAGAAATGGACTCTTCACAGGACGTATAGCTGTCGATTCCGAGCTAAAAATCGATGCCAGGCTGTATCTGTTTCTGGCTCCGCATTCCTATACGGGTGATGACGTTGCCGAAATTCACATCCATACGAACGCGGCTGTCACCGAGGCGTTATTCGGCAACCTTCTGAGCAAAGGCCCTCGCATGGCTGGGCCCGGCGAATTTACGGCGCGGGCGTATCTTAACGGCAAAATGGATTTGACCCAGGCCGAGGCTGTAAATGAAGTTGTTGTAAGCAGCAATAAGTTTCAATTGGCCGCATCGGAGAAACTTCTGGCCGGGCGATTGGCACAAACCACGGCAAAACTACGCTCAGAATTGATGGATTGCCTTAGTTTGATAGAGGCGGGTCTGGATTTTAGCGCCGAAGATATCGAGTTTATAAGCCGTCCGGAGGCGGTCGAAAGATTAACGCAAACAAAAAATGAGCTTGAACGTCTGTTATCGGGCAGTGTCAGCTACGAAGAGGTAGTTGATTTGCCAGCGGTGGGAATCGCAGGTGCGCCGAACGCCGGGAAGAGCAGTCTGCTGAACAAACTGCTCGGCAAAGAAAGAAGTATTGTCTCTGAGCTGCGTAAGACAACAAGGGATGTCTTGACCGGGGTGCTGACATTGGACCATTGCAGATGCGTGTTGTTCGATTGTGCAGGATTGATATCTGCAACGAATAATATTCTCGATGAGCTGGCGCAGCGGGCAGCGATAGAGGCGCTGCGAAACAGCTCTGTGGTTGTATTTTGTGTGGATGTCGCAAAAACAGACTGGTCCGAAGATAGCTTAATACGCGAACTCATAGAGCCGCAAATTCTGATACCGGTCGCAACCAAATCTGATTTACTACCAGAAAAAGTATTAGCTAAACGGCTTGTCGAGTTAAATGAATTACTCGGTCCCGCACCAAAATCGAGCACAGCAAAGCGTTTTTCAGGACTCGATACTAAAAGCGACCACAGCAAACCGGATTTTGGTGCGGGATTTTTGCCAATTTCCGTAGAAACCATATCCGGCGTTGAACTGCTGCGAGAGACCCTCGATAAAAAAATAGTTGAACTGACCGTCGGCACAGGACATGGGACACAAATCCGAGAGCAAATATCAACTGTTGCGCTTACAACGAGACATAAACAGGCGGTCACCGAAGCAATTGAGAATGTCAGCGAAGCCATCAATGAATTGCAATCGGAGAATGATGAGGTTGCCGCAATGATGCTGCGAGCGGCTTACCAGGGCCTCTGCGATATAGAGCAACCCAGCGCATGGCGGGCTGATGAGCAGATATTAGAAAGAATATTCAGCCGGTTCTGTATAGGAAAATAATCTCGTAGCTCAATGCTCGATGCTCAATACTCGTTGTTATTCGTCTTTTGCTTCGAATTCGGCGTCTATTACGCCGTCTTTGCCCTTTCTTTTAACCTCACCTTCGGGCGTCGGTTTTTTATTTATCTTTAGCTTCGAATTCGGCGTTGATTACGCCGACTTTGCCTTTTCTTTTAACCTCGCCTTCGGGCGTCGGTTTTTTATTTATCTTTTGCTTCGAATTCGGCGTCTATTACGCCGTCTTTACCCTTTCTTTTAACCTCATCTTCAGGCGGCGGCGAAGTCTTCTCGTCGGCTGATGCGGCTGACGCGGCCTGCTTCTTTGCCGCCTCTTCATAAAGCACTTTTCCCAATTCCTGGCCGGCGTTTGCGAGGTTTTCAATGGCTTTCTTTATCGCATCTGCATCCTCGCCTTTTACAACCTCTTTCAAGTTGTTGACTGCACTTTCGATGTTGCCGCGAGTTTCAGCGGAGACCTTGTCTCCGTGGTCTTTGAGCGTTTTCCGGGTTGAATAAATCAACTGGTCGGCCTGGTTCTTCAAATCAATAACTTCTCTTTTTTTCTTATCTTCCTCGGCGTGTGCCTCTGCCTCGACGGTCATGTTCTTTATCTCTTCCTCGCTGAGGCCGGAACTGGATTTAATCTCAATGGACTGCTGCTTGCCTGTACCGAGGTCCTTTGCCGAAACGCTCAAGATACCGTTGGCGTCGATATCAAATGCAACCTCAATCTGCGGAATGCCTCGCGGAGCCAGAGGTATCTCGGCAAGCTGGAACCTGCCGAGCGTGCGGTTGTCGGTGGCAAATTCCCTCTCTCCCTGCAGGACATGGATGTCGACGGTGGTCTGACCATCAGCAGCGGTGGAGAAGATTTCCTTCTTGCTGGTTGGAATTGTAGTGTTTCTGTCAATCAATCTTGTCATAACGCCGCCAAGCGTCTCGACTCCGAGCGAGAGGGGCGTTACGTCCAAGAGCAAAATATCTTTTACTCCGGCATCACCAGCGAGCACAGCCCCCTGAATGGCGGCGCCCACCGCAACGACCTCATCAGGATTGATGCTTCTGTTCGGCTCTTTACCGAAGATGCCAGAGACAATCTCCTGTACCTTGGGAATCCTTGTGGAGCCGCCGACCAGGAGAACCTGGGAGATATCTGCTACGGAAACCTTCTTATCCTGCAGCGCTGTCTGGCAGGGTCCCTTTAACCTTTCCAGTATCGGCTCAACGAGGGCCTCGAACTTACTGCGTGTGATGGTAATCTGCAGGTGCTTCGGCCCAGAGGCGTCTGCGGTGATAAAGGGCAAATTGACCGTGGTTTCAAGCTGGGAGCTCAGCTCACATTTTGCCTTTTCGGCAGCCTCTCTGAGACGTTGATGTGCCATTGGGTCATCTCGGAGGTCGATTCCTTCTGTCTTTTTGAACTCGTCAGCGAGATAATTTATAAGGGCCTCGTCGAGGTCGTCTCCGCCGAGGTGGGTATCGCCATTTGTGCTGAGGACCTCAACGACGTCGTCGCCGATATCAAGAATCGAAATGTCGAATGTTCCGCCTCCGAAGTCAAAGACAGCAATCTTTTCGTTCTTTTTCTTCTCAAGCCCGTAGGCAAGCGCTGCAGCGGTAGGCTCATTTATAATTCGCTCGACCTTGAGGCCTGCTATTTTTCCGGCGTCCTTTGTTGCCTGACGCTGTGAGTCATTAAAGTAAGCCGGTACGGTAATAACAGCACTGGTGACTTTTTCGCCCAGATAATCTTCGGCGGTTTTTTTCAAGTCCTGCAAAATCATCGCAGAAACCTCCGGCGGTGTGTATTCCTTGTCTCGTGCGTGGACCTTGACCAGTTCTTCCGGCCCGCCGGTAATCTGGTACGGGACCATCTTTTCCTCCGCTGAGACTTCATTGTGGCGTCTGCCCATAAAACGCTTGATGGAAAAGATGGTGTTTTCCGGGTTTGTTACCTGCTGATGGCGTGCAATCTGGCCGATGAGCCTCTCGGCCTTGTCTGTAAAGCCCACGACCGAAGGGGTCAGTCGAGAGCCGGAAGAATTAACCAAAACCTTCGGGGACGAGCCTTCCATTACGGCAACGACGGAATTTGTGGTTCCCAAGTCTATTCCAATGATTTTAGCCATAGTTATATTCCTTTCGCTTTATTGCCTGTCATCAGTATAAAAAAAGTTCCAAGAGTTTGAATATGCAAAAAGCGTGCCAGTTAAAATGCTGCGCCAGCTCAACTTATTTAACCTCTTGCACTTTAAGAAGTTAAGTTTTTTTACGGCTGTTTTTTCACATTCCAAATTGTCCGTATATAGTGCCATTTTGGCAGAACCGAACGGTATATTTAAGGGGTAAAGACAACAAATCTGATTCATCCGGTTAATGAGTAAGTGTTCCGTTTGAAATTGGGTTTGTTTGGGTTTGAATTGGGTTTGTTTTGGCATTTTATTGGCTTTAATTGGGTTTGATTGGGTTTGTATTGGGTTTGAATTGGGTTTGTTTTTCCCACGTTCACCAAGTG
>DUZJ01000007.1 GCA_013349615.1 Planctomycetota bacterium
TGGAAACCTATTCGCCACCGGCCCCGGCGGGGTATACGTTATTACACCTGGGGGTAAGCTTTTGGGCCGAATTCATACCGGTAAACGCACAGCAAATTGCGCCTGGGGCGATGACGGCTCGGTTTTGTATATGACAACTGATGACGAGCTTTGCCGTATCAAAACAAGAACAAAAGGAGCTAATTTCAAAGACATCTGATACCAGCCGCCGAATTCACCATTAAATATGAGTTTCCGGCGTTCTGCACTGAATAGCGGTTGCAATAGGTCGAATATGTGGCGCCTGGTTGGCCACTGTAGAATATAAACGACTCTCACGTCACCGGCCCATACCGTGGGCCCAGGCTTGGCGCCATCTTCTTGCCGAGTGCCAGTAATTCGGCGCGCTGCTCTTTAGAGAGCGGTGCGTATTTTTGGGCGAACTTCACATTCTGTATAGCCTGTTCGACCGTGTAGGGACCGACAACGGCCACGCTGACGCCGCCCAGGTCGAGCGCGTAGCCGAGGGCCTGTGGAAGATAGGCCGGCTCAGTTGCGCAGCCCACATAGCCACTCCTGTGGTTCCGGAAGCCACCCTTGATGCCGGCGTAGACCTTCATGGCCGCGCAGCCGACATTGCGTTTTCGTGCTTCGGGCAGGGCCTTACTCTCGAAATCATAGATGTTTCTGTCTGCGTAATTCATCACGCACATGATAACATCAATTTGGTCTGTCTTAAGCATACGGACGAAATTTGCCGGCCGGTTGTGTCCCGAAATTCCGATGAAACGGACCTTACCGGTTTCTTTCTGTTTAAGCAGGTAATTGAGGACGCCGTTCTTTGCAAGGACACGGTCAATCTTTTTGCTGCCGATGCTGTGGATATGCACAAGGTCGGCGTGGTCGGTTTTTAGTCGGCGTAGTGATTCGCTTAGCGAACGTTCTGCTTCGGCTGCCGTGTGCGTTGAGACCTTTGTCGCAACAAAGAGCTTGTCACGACGTTTCGGTATTAGATGTCCCAATATCTCCTCGGCATTGCCGTATATTCGCGCGGTGTCCACATACGTAACACCACGGTCGATGACCTCGCCGAAGATGCGAATGCCTTCCTCAACACCTATGGGACCTTCGCCCACAGGGGCCGTGCCAAGACCAAGAATAGTAACCTTTTCTTTCGTCCGCCCAAGCACTCGTTTTGGCAGCGTCTGAACAGTTGGTTTGCTGGTTACCTCTTTGGATTCGGCTGCGAGGCCCGGCAGTGCAATGGCGGCGGTTGTGCCTGCAACGACATCTCCAAGGAACTTGCGACGTGTGATTTTATCGTATGTATTCATAATCTTTTTTCCTCAATATATTTTAATTGCTGATTCATTATACCCGGAAAACGCGTTCTTGAAAAATGAAATAAAAGTTTTTAGAGCTGATTTTCGTATTTGAAGTTATCAGCCAGATATTGACTTGCCATCGAAAAGGGGATTAGCTACAATACCGGGTAACGAGTATTTAACTTAAAGGCAAGCATTAAAGAACTAATGGAGGTATGCAAATGTCTGAAGAGATGATTGGAACGGTATCAGATTTCTTCGCCCACCCTGTAGTGGCCGCTATTGAGCTGACCGCGGCTTTAAACACAGGGGACAAAATCCACATTAAGGGCCATACGACAGACCTTGAGCTGATTGTTGACTCAATGCAGATTGACAATGCACCGGTTGAAAAGGCCAAATCCGGAGACTCTATTGGAGTGAAGGTGCCCGAGCGGGTAAGAACGGGCGATATGGTCTATAAGATTGTCGACTGAGTTGCACAACAGAATAACTTGGTATCAAGTTCTGTCCGGACAGGTCAATTATTAGGAGAGTGCGCTATGTCAAAACAGCGTATAAGCAGGCGGCGTTTTCTTGCCGCGACAGCAACAACTGCCGCCGTCACCATTGTACCGGGGCATGTTTTGGGAGGGCCGCGGAATACTCCGCCAAGCGCAAAACTCAATATCGCCGGTATTGGTATCGGGGGTATGGGTAAAAGTAATCTGCGGCAGTTGGAGAGCGAAAACATCGTGGCCTTGTGCGATGTGGATCACAACTACGCGGCCCAAACATTCAAGAGGTATCCCAAGGCAAAGGTCTATACCGATTTCCGGAAAATGCTGGACAAACAGAAAGACATCGATGCCGTTGTGATTGCCACGCCGGACCATACACACGCGGTTATCTCAATGGAAGCGATGCGGAGGGGAAAGCACGTTTACTGCCAGAAGCCGCTGACACACGACGTCTATGAATCGCGTATGCTGGCAAAAACAGCGAAAGAGACCGGCGTCACAACACAAATGGGTATTCAGGGACATTCGGGCGAGGGTATCCGCCTGATTAGTGAGTGGATTTGGGGCGGCGCTATAGGCGAGGTCCGCGAGGTCGATGCCTGGTGCAGTTTGTCTTATTATCCCTTTGGTCATACGTGGTGGAGCTCCAGGTGGAGCCGGCGTCCCAAGGAAACGCCGCCGGTCCCATCTACACTGGATTGGGACCTGTGGTTAGGCCCCGCGCCCGAGCGTCCTTATCATCCGGCGTACCATCCGGGTGTGTGGCGCTGCTGGTGGGATTTCGGCTGCGGGATGATGGGAGACCGTGGTGCTCACACTCTGGATCCGGTCTTTTGGGCATTAAAGCTGGGACATCCGACAAGTGTCGAGGCCACCTCGCTGGACCTGAATCCCGATACGCATCCGGTAGCATCTATCGTGACCTACCGATTTCCCGCACGGGGTAATTTGCCGCCGGTCAAGCTAACGTGGTATGATGGTCTTCGCCCGCCCCGGCCGATAGAGCTCGAACACGGCAGACGCTTGGGCAATGTGGAGGGCGGTGCGCTGTTCAAAGGCAGCAAAGGCAAGCTAATGGCCGGTGTTTACGGAGAAGGGCCCCGGTTGATACCCGAGGGCAGGATGAAAGAGTACAAACAGCCTGCGAAAACT
This sequence comes from Planctomycetota bacterium, assembly GCA_013349615.1. Classification (GTDB taxonomy): domain Bacteria; phylum Planctomycetota; class Phycisphaerae; order Sedimentisphaerales; family Anaerobacaceae; genus CS2-K091. The sequence goes on from DUZJ01000007.1 coordinate 2,957, forward strand.
ATCCCAAGAGTAAAAGGCTCACATGAGCGGGATTGGGTGCGTGCCTGTAAAAGCGGCCGACCAGCGGGAGCGGATTTTGAGTATTCCGGCCTTTTGACCGAAGTATGCCTGCTTGGAAATGTGGCCAGGCGAGTTGATGCCAATATCGAATGGGACGCAGAAAATATGAAGGCAACAAATCTGCCGGAGGCCGACAAATACATTCGCACTCCATATAGAAAAGGCTGGACCTTATAAATGAGCTAACCCCGCATCTCCTGGAAAATTTTATTACGAGTACCCTATGGAAGGAAAACATTTTCTCAAAGTTGGTATTAGTGTCTCCCTCGGTGTCCTAATTAGCATCAGTGCATTTGCCGGCGGGACTAAATGGCCAAAAGGCTGGGTAAGAGTGGGAGAGCTTGGCCAAAGGCCAAAACGTATTTCCGATGAATTCCCGCTGTCCGACCAAGGCAATAAGGGACATTGGAAAGAATATGAAGTGATGAGCGATGAATTTTACGGCTCAGAACTTGACAGCAATAAGTGGCATCCCACAAATCCTCGGTGGCTGGGAAGACAGCCCGCGTATTTCTATCCTGGCAATGTAAAGGTAACTGGCGGGAAGCTCCATCTTACTATGAGGAAACAAGAAGTTCCTGAGATGCCCAGGGATAAAGGCTACCACACCTACACATCCGCTGCGGTTCAAAGCAAAACTAAAGTCAAATACGGATATTTTGAAGTCAAATGCAAGCCGATGAAATCTCACGGTTCCAGCTCTTTCTGGTTCTATGACAACACGCCAAAATTGTGGACAGAGATAGATGTCTTTGAGATTGGCGGCGGCGCTCCCAAGTTCGAGAAGAAATACAATATGAACGTGCATGTCTTCAGAACGCCTACCGAGAAGAAGCATTGGTCGATGGCAGGCGTTTGGACTGCGCCATCAAATCTGGCAGACGATTATCACGTTTATGGATTGGAGTGGGACAAGGAAAAGATTAAATGGTACTTTGACGGAGTCCTTGTCAGGTGGGTGGAAAATACACACTGGCATCAGCCTCTCACGTTGAATTTCGACAGCGAAACTATGCCTAAGTGGTTTGGCCTGCCCAAAGATAGCGACCTGCCGTCCACGTACAGCATTGAATATGTAAGAGCCTGGAAGAAAGAGACAACACCAAATAGCTGTGCCGGAGCTACCTATGAGATCTATCCGGCCACCGTTGATTCACAGGAAGAATTTGAACGTCTGGCAAATTCGCTTAAGCCGGGTGATGAGCTGGTATTGCACAGGGGAGTCTATTCACAAAACGGCCGCCGGGCTGTTACTGCCAAAGGTACTCATACTCGGCCCATTCTTATTCGGGCCGCGGAAGGAGAAAAGCCGCTGCTTACCCGTCCAGCCGACAACATTGATAAGCACAACAACATTGAGTTCGTCGATTGCTCTTACCTGATTGTTCGAGGTCTGCGTTTTCAAGGCGGCAGCTCCGGTGTCCGGTTTATCCGGGGTCACCACATCACCTTTGAAGAATGTGAAATCTTCGAGACCGGCAACAACGCACTCACGATGAACAGCGGAAATTGTGATAGCTTTGTTATCCGAAGGAACCATATTCATCATACAGGCTTGAGCCAATCAGGTCATACTGAGGGAGAAGGGATGTATATTGGTGTCCATAACGGTTCGCGTATAACTACCAATACACTGGTGGAAGTCAATTATATCCATCATTTGCGCAGTACCAGCAACGGTGGAAACGATGGCATCGAAATCAAGTTCGGCTCTTATGGTAATACGGTCCGTGATAACGTTATCCACGATACGAACATTGGCCGGCAATATCCTGGTATCTTCGTATATGGCGGCGGCCCCAGGGTCAATATCGTTGAGGGCAATGTCATCTGGAAGGCCGGAGAAGGTATCCAGGTAGTCTCTGATGCTGTTGTGCGAAATAACATCATTTTCGATTGTTCGGCAACTGGAATCACGGCAGCTCCTCACGCCGCGGTGCCTCAGATTCGCAATGTCAAGATTGTCAATAATACAATTGTGAATCATCCCAGAGGTGTCCTCATTCGATGGTCTTTGGTAGGGGCGGTTCGCGAACCGCCCGTACTGGTCTTCGCTAATAACGCCATTTATTGTCCCGGCTCTACGGCGATTGATGCGTCAGGAATCGGTAGCGCAGTCTTGAGCTCGAACTACATCGCAGGCGACTTAAATGGTGTAGCGATTGATAATTCTCGTTTTTATGATGGCGGAAGCATTTCGGCGGCTTTTGTAGGGCCTAACAAAAAGAACTATTGGCCCAAACAAGGCTCTGTGCTAATCAATCATGCCAATCCGACTTTTGCACCAAAGCTGGATTTTCACAGGACTATCAGAAAACCTCCTTTTGATGTCGGCGCTTATGAGTCCGAAGGGCACATTAAAAATCCCGGCCGGCCGGATTTCTTCAGTTCGTTATGGTCTATTTCCTCTGATTCCGGATAATGGGCGTGGCCCTGGCTGAGTCGGCGACACTGACGCCGAGATAGTAGCTGGTCACCGGCGATTGCTCGTAACCCATGGATCGGTGCGCCACTTCGGCGCGATAGACCGGGTCCTGCATCAGACAGACGCGCCGGTCGCTCGCCGGGATAGTCGTCGTGTGGATGCGCAGCTCGCCGGCCAAGACGGTGATGAGTTCCTCTCGCCAGTCGCCGAGGATGTCGGCCATCATAATAATTCTGCCCTCGATACCGGAAGTGAGTGTCGGGCCCTTGTACTTGACGATGGTGAGGGAGCCGCCTCCACCGAATCTGCCGCGTCCGGGACCGCCGCGGCCAAACGTCTCCCGCAGAAGGTCGGCGTCCCAGAAAAGCCAGTTCCTGCAGCCGGGGACGTCTTCTCGCCGGCCGAGACGCTTGCCGTCGGCGCCGAACATATAGCGGTCGGACGAGCCGCCTTTGGGGTCTTCGGTCGCAAAACATTCCAGGCCGGGCAGCGACGGGTCGATGTCGGCGACCATCCCGTCGCCCACGTGATAGGTGCGCTGACCGATGCTCCAGATGGTCTTTCCTGTCCTGGCATCGACCAGGCAAACCCCCATCCCGTCGTTGTGCCACGGCTCGATGGCGTAGAATATTTCCATGCCGGGCAGGGTTGGGTCCACGTCGGTCACAAAGCATTTATCGGGGTGGCCCAGGCCGACCGAATACAGGCACGTGCCGTTGTCGTCCAGCACGGCCGAGCCCAGGATGACCTCATCTCGGCCGTCACCGTCTACGTCGGCCGAGTGCATGCCGTGTGTCCCCTGGCTGCGGATGATAGGGGTCTCGTCATCGCCTTCCCAGTGCCACAGCCGCTTGAGTTTGCGGTTGTGATACTGGTAGGCGTCGACCATCATCAGTTTGTAAGTACCGCGCTTCACCAGCAGGCACGGGGTCTTGCCGTCCAGGTAGGCCAGGCCCATCTGGTTACGGTTGGTCCGGTTGTAATCGCCCAGGCGCGGGTCTCGCGGCGGCCAGTCGGTGCGTGCGAATTCGGTGCCGGTCATGCCGACAAGGAGCGAGCACCACTCCGGTCCCTTCCGCACGCGCCCGTCGGGTTCGCGCACGTCCTCGGGACCGGTCTTGACGGCCACCTCGGCCTTGCCGTCACCGTCAAAATCGTAAACCACGTAAGGCGAATACCAGATGCCCGGTTCGATGCCCAGCCCAAGGTCCTTGCGCCACAGGAACGTGCCGTCGCTCAGGTACGCTTCAAGTTTGTAGGTGAGTCTGCTTTTATTGGGTCTGCCGGCCGGATCAATACCCTGGCTCGGCTGCTTTATCACAAAATCATACGTCCCGTCGCCGTTGAGGTCGGCAACGGCGATCCTCTGGGGTCTGTAATCGCCCTGGAACTTGATGGACGAGTAGTACGTCTTGTCCCTGGCGTCCACCTTCAGCAATGCCTTCTCCGAAGGCTCAAGCTCTTTACCCGCCAGCACCGGCCTGACCCAGTAGGCGCTCCGGCGCCCAGGGGCCGGCTGTTCGTCGATAAAGTCGGTGGTGGCGGCCACAGGCTCCTTGTTCAGCATCACCGGACCGCCGCCTTCGACTGAGCGGTAGACGTTGAAAGCCGTTCCCTTGGCATCGCTCTTGAGCAGGCGCCAGCCTAAGTAGACTTGACCCTTTTTGTTCGGCATTGCAAACATTCCGCGATTGAGTTTTTCCTCGATGCGCTGTTTGGCCCAGCCTGATACTTTGGGCTTGTCCTTGTGCTTCGGACTGAGCGCAGGAACGTGGTAAGCTCGCTCTCTTGGGTCTTGGGCGTATGCTGTGGAAGCGATTGTGCAAAACAACATAACAATAAGCAAGATTCTTATAATCATGGTTCATCGCTTTCTATAGATTAGAACCCGTACCGTACAAGAATTTATATGCATCTGATATTGCTGCTCTAAGCCAGGCCAATTCAATCGCTTATTATATCCTTTGACCTTTTCGCATGCAAGGGGTGGATTCGGCAAGATTGGACCAAATGAACAACATGGTCGCTGAACAACAGTTGCCCGTGAGCTCCGTGGTTATCGTCCACCACGGGTATATTGTATTATGTATTTGGCCTTACGTATGAGGTGCGATGAGTATCCTTTGCCCCTTTAGAAATCTTAACTTCCACTCTCAAATTCTTCTTTGTAGAATTTCTAACGGCGCTGGGATTTCTAACAAAGTTTACGCTTTATTGGCGGCTATGTAGGCCTTTAAGAAGCTGTCCGAATATATTTGCTTGTTCATCAGCATCTCTGCAGTAGCTACCACATTAACAAGTTTTTCGTCGAGAACATCGACTATTGCCGAGTCCAGGCCGTGCGACATGGCCACAGCCAGGAAGATGCGATTTATCAGGCTCCTTTCGCTTGTGCCTTGAGAGATGTTCGATAAACCTACCGTCGTATGCGGCGCAGGTTCAGATAAATATTTTATCTGGCCCATCGCGGTAAGGATGTTGCCGGCCTGAACCTGGGCGTTTGGCACATTAACCGGCAGAACAATAGGGTCGATGAATAACCGCTGCGTGTCAAATCCTTTCTCCATCGTTTTTTGTACGATTTCCGCAGCTATTGCCACGCGGGTATCAATATCCTGAGGCACGCCGTTTTTGTCCATGGTAAGGGCGATAATGCTTGCTTTCGGCCCGGCCTGCTTTGCCATTTCTATGTGTTTATCAAGTATCTCTTCATCGTTTTTCTTATTCAACGGTGTGGAATTCAGGATAAGGCCGGGCTCGGAATTAACAACCTTTAATCCCGCCGTGAGGACGTCGGGTTTTTGAGAATCCAGGCATAAAGGCGTAGAGCATGTTTCCTGGATGGTTTCAACCAGCCACTGCATAGTTCCTTCCTGGTCTGCGGCGGCCGTGCCGACATTGACATCAAGATAATTGGCGCCTGCATCGGTTTGCTTTTTGGCCAGCCCTTGAATGACCTGCTTGTTTTTGTCTGCAATAGCCTGCTTAACATCGGTAAACATCCCGTTAATTCGTTCTCCGATTAGTATCATAACAGTCTCCTTTCCTTGAGTTCTTCCACCGCCGAGCCCGCAGTCCTTGGGACTACGCCGGAAGGCGTCCCCGAGCGGACTTACGCAGAGAGCGCTGAGTTTTTTTAATAATATTGTCATTCCTGCGGAAGCAGGAATCCATTTTCTTTTATTCTGTTTTTCTTCTCCGCGGTCTCCGCGTTCTCTGCGGTTAATCCTTTTTCCAGATTTGATTGATGAAGTTCTTAACGACAGCAACGGCTCGCGGATGTCGCATCCGGATTATGTCGACGCCGGCCTGCAACAGACAGATTGCAGTAGTAGCTTCCAACATTGGCCCTCGGCCTTGAACGTCTCCCCAGCCGGGGGCGTCCTCGAGTTTGCTTTCTTTTGCTCGCCACGATTCATAACCCGCATCGCAGATGGAAGGCATTGCCATTATTTTATCACCGCCAAGTGCAGCCAATCGCTGGCGCTCCTGTATCGAATATGAATACTCAATTCCGTAGCCCAACGCCCCAGTATCCTGAAATGTTACAATCTTCTCGAGCGGAAAACCCATATCCGAGGCAAGTATATTGACCTGTTTGCCGATGTTAATATCTAGAGGTGCTTCGGTTATAAGATTATGATTATCAGCAAGGGCAATGGCCGTCAGGGCCTTGTAATTGTCCTCTGTAACAGTACCTATCAGAGCGTTTTCTCCCTTGGCGGCCTCACTTACCTTCGGCATAATCTGATTATCTTTCTCGTCGTTTCCGCAGCCCCACAGCACAAGAGGGACACCAACGGCCTTCAACACTTCCTCGGTAACCTTGACGGCGTGAGCGGCATCTAAATCTGCCTTGTCGGGGTGGATGCCTTCGAATTTTACACAGATAAGATCTGCTCCGAATTGCTCTATACACTTTTTGGCCCAGTCGGCGGGGCTGTCCAGTACGTCTTGATAGTGTTGAGCCAGGATGTCCGGCCAATCTTTTGGCCTGCTGTCGAGAACGTCCATAGCGATGACCGGTTTCTCACCGGCTTCTTCTATAGAGCCGCCATAGACGACGTTACGTGCTCCTCCAATGGTTACTGTTGAGGTTCGAGTGCCGCCGCTGTCTTTGGTCGCCCCAAGTGTAACTCGATTCACCGAACTGGTAAAGCTGTCCGTAACTTCAGGAACTGGCATTTGAAATCCTCCAAGAATAACTTTAAGTTTTTAGCTTGAGTTTTTACTTAACTGAAAATTACTGTTTAGTTTACATTCGAGTATTTTGCGCACCGCCGAAAGTGCGGCACTATTTTCTTCGAGGTCGAAGATTGTTTGTCCCTGCATTGAGGCATCAAATATGCTTTTGTCGTCGGGTACATAGCCGAATGTTTCTATCTCGTCCACCTTTTTACTACTTTCTGTTCTGTTCCATATAACGCCGATTTTTTTAACGGATATCGGCAGTTGCTTGGCAAGCTCAGAAATCCTCCGGGTGGTAAGGGCGCCGAGAGCGGTTGGTTCAGCTACGATGCACAGCAGGTCAACATTATTAGTTGTTCGGCGGGACAGGTGCTCCATTCCCGCTTCATTGTCTATAATTACATATTTATACTGCGGGCTTAGTTTGTCCATAAATGTTCGCAGTATATTATTTGCGGCACAGTAGCAGCCGGGTCCTTCCGGACGGCCCATAGTTAGCAAATCAAAGCCGTTAGCTTCGGTAATCGCCTGCTGGATGCCGTATTCAAACGACCGCACTCGGTCCATACCGCCGCTGGTGGGCGGATTTTCAAGTACTTTTTCCCGGATGTCGGCAATAAAGGCCTCTGGTTCAACTCCCAACATCGGCGCAAGGCAGGCATTGGGGTCGGCGTCTACCGCAAGTATGGGGCCCTTCGATTCGCTGCGCAGAAGCCTGATAATCATAGCGGCCAGAGTCGTTTTGCCGGACCCGCCTTTTCCACTTATTGCAATTGTTGTTGCCATATCTAAAATTCCGTGACTCGTATCACGTTTCACATTTCACACTTTTTACCGATGGGAACAGGGATAAATCCGTGTGCGGTAAGAAATTAGCTCTCGTAAATTCGTCCATATATCCCGGATGACTCATCAAATCAAAATATGTCATACTCTTGGCGATTTTTTCGGCTGTTTCAAGGGCTTTTCGACTCAGAAGCACCGTCTTTGCTCCTGCAATTGATGTGTTTCCCACAAACTGAATCGTCTCAACGGGCACATCGGGCAGCATTCCCACGGTAACGGCTTGTTGAACGTTCATGAAGTTTCCAAAGCCTCCGGCAATGTAAGTGGCATCGATGTCTTCTGTTTTAGTTTGCGTTGAGTTCATAAGAACTCTGATTGCGGCAAACACCCCTGCCTTGGAACGGACCAAATTGTCGATGTCGGCTTGGGTGATTACTATTTCGTGGTGGCCGTTAGCTTCCGGCACTAATTGGAATTGTAAGCCGTCCTCCCCTTCCGTCAATCTTGTATCCCCATTGGCTTTGAATCGGCCGGTTCGGTCTATGATGCCGTTCATAAACAATTCGGCAATTGTGTCCAAAAGGCCCGACCCGCAAATGCCGGCAGGATGGGTATTGCCGATTGTCTTGAACTCGATGGAGCCGTCCGGGGTAATGTCCAGTTTTTCAATGGCACCGGCTCCCGCCCTCATACCGTGCCTGACGCCACCTCCTTCAAATGCCGGGCCTGCCGAGCTTGAGGCGCAAACCAGCCAGTCTCGATTGCCGAGGACCACCTCGCCGTTTGTTCCGATATCAACAAAAAGAGAGATACCTTTTTTGGTATAAATTCTTGTAGTTAAGACTCCTGCTACTATGTCGCTGCCAACATAAGCTGCAACGCTTGGAAGGCAGTATAATAAACCTCGCTTGTTAATCTGGACCCCAGCTTCTGCGGCGCGGATGGGCGGAACAAAACCGGCTGAGGCAACGTATGGCTCTCTGCGTATTCTCGTGGAGTCCAGATTCAGCAGGAAGTGCGCCATTGCGGTGTTGCCGGCACATATTACCGCGGTAATGTCATGCAAATCGATTTTCTGTCTTGCTGCCAGCGTTACGATGAGATTGTTTACATCGTGCACGATGCGATTTTGCATCTCCTCGAAAGCGTTATTTTGTTCTGCGTATATGATTCGCCGAATGTAGTCTTCCCCAAAGTTTATCTGGCTGTTATATGTAGCCTCCGTATCTATAGTCTTGGCATTCGTCAGGTCAAGAAGGTGGGCCACGACCGTGGTGGTACCCAGGTCAACGGCGACTGCAAAATTCGTCTTAGAGCGCATGCTCGGCTCAACCTCTATAACCTCCGTAGTTCCACCTCGCCAACCAACGGTAACCGCGACCTGGTAATTCGTTGAACGAAGCGTTTTCGAGAGTCCCTGCAGAATGCGAAAGCCGGTCTGCATTATAGGAGCGTCAATCTGCTCGCGTATCGCTACATACAGACGCTCGTGGTCGGCTGTATGGTCGTGTACCGTGGGTTCCGACATCTCGACAGCGAGCTTCTGAACCAAAGGGTCAAACTCAAATACGCCTTCTCGTACATCACCGGCAAGCTCCCTGAACCTGTGGGCGTCGGTGTCCATAAGTATTTGACTTGTTTGGAGGGTGTGGAACTTCGGAACAGTTATAGTCATATCGGAAAGCACTTTGGTCTGGCAGGCAAGCACGGTATTTTCGCGTGTCTCATCCGGTGTAAGTAAAGTGGTGGGCCTGCTTTGGAATTGTCCCTGGTCGATTATTACCTTGCATTTGCCGCAATAGCCGTCTCCGCCGCAGATGCTGCTTAAATAAACGCCGGCCTTACGGGCCGCCTCAAGCAGAATCGTCCCCACAGGGACTTCGGTTTTAAGGCCGCTCGGCTCAAAACAAACTGTGCATTTTTTCGGTTTCTCATCCATTCTCGATTCTCCTATCCACGAACAAACTGCTGCAGGCAGCGACGCAAGACTCAATTCTCAATTCACGCCAGCGCTGTCTATTTCCAGAATTCGTGGAGATATTTGGGCAGCATCGAACACTCTCTCGGACCGACCATAACTTCCCAGCCGGTAGCTTCTTCGAGTTTACCGCTCATCACGGCAACGTAACCGGGGATTATCAGCTTGCGGTGTTTGACCAGGTCTTCGACATTATTTTTGGCCATAGCGTCAGCTACGATTTTATCATTGAGCTTGTCCCCTGAGTAAGCCGTCAGAACACTTGTGCCTTCAGTATCAACCACGAGGATATAGCTCGGGACCCTGCTGGCCTCGACATCCGATTCCACAGTGTAATAAGTCAGTGAAAAGTTTGTTGTAAACATCAGGGGGGAATTGGCATCCGGTTCCCCGATAGGATATATTTTTGGCTCTACCTGGACAGGCTTTTGTGGGTCGCTGAAGACATTCATCCTCGCAGTCAGCATGGGCAAGAAGGCATACGGCTCAACCGTGTTGACCACGACGATGCTGGAATGCTTGCAAATCAGACTTGTGGCGTAGATGGCTTGTTGGTCTGCATCGCCATCGGTAACAAAGGACATAGTCGGATAGCCTAACGGCCTGAAGGTTTTTTTCAGAGCCAGGGCCCGTATCGTTGAGAGATTGTACAATTGTTCCCGTAGGGGCGACCCTGTGTGGTCGCCCTCTGCCTCAAGGCTTAATACCATATCCTCAACCCCTTCGGCCTTGATTTTTTCGGTCAGGTCAGCCAGTGCCTCGATTGATTCGGCACATACGGCAAGCGGGCAGTTGTTTTCTTTGGCGATTTTCGCCATTGCCTCGGCATTATCCGGCGTGGCCTTCGCGATTAACGGCGTGCTGTCGGCTGTCTTGGCGACCGCCGCGGCCATTGCTTCAGGCGATTCTGTTACGAGAATTATGGCCAGTTCGCTCGTATCTTTTACCGTTGCGGCAGCGGTGGCGAAAGCGTCAGCCGAACCACTGTCGTTCATAACTGCTATGGCGTTAACTGAAATATGAGTCCCGACCCGGTCAAACTGCAGCGAATTTATGGACTCAACGCGTTCTTTGAAATCCTGGCCGGTAAGTTTGTCCGACGCAGTTACAGCCAGGACCGTCGGATTGTAAAATTTCTCTTCGTGTCGGAACATCACCGTCTCTTGCCCAACCTCTACGGCGGACGTCTCACTGCCGAACTTTGCCAAACGCATCGGAGGCTCCGCAGCAGCCGCAAGCTGTTGCCTGGCTTCTTCGGAAACATCCGGGCAGTCCTCGAGTTTCGCCCGTTTCTGAGCAAGTTGCATCGCAAATGCCAGACAGGTAGGCATACCGCACTTTTTGCAGTTGGTTTTTGGCAACAATTTAAAAATTTGTAATCCTGTTAGCGCCATGATATTTGTCCTTTACTGTAATAAATCCTTTTACCCTGTCAGAACATAGGTTCCAAAGTCGTCACAGGATGGTTGGCTTTGGTAATGAACTCCAGTACCTCTTCTTCGGTATTGGCGGTGGTTTCATCAGCAATCTTGTCGAGAAATTCCTGGCCGCCAAGTCCGAGCTCATCGGCCCCTTTGACGAAATTATCTTTGATTTCCTCTTTCAGCATTGTAGGCATCCATACAATTCGCTTAATTCCGTTTTCTGCCGCGATGAACTTTTTCGAGTTAATGTAGTGCTTTGAGTGCCCGATGAAGCCCGGCGTTTGGCTACCTCCGCCCACGGTTCCGGCCAGTGTTGAGAATTTCATTCCACACGGAGTCATCTCGATAAACTCGCGATTGACAATCATTATCCCACCTGTCGATGGCAGCACGGCAGCGATGCATTCGAAGCAGCCGCAGGAAGTCATTGGGTCCGTAATCATGCTGTACTGGCTCATTCGCTCGACGCCGCCGCCGCTGGCCTTTATAACAAACGCGTTTACCTTGTCCCACTGACCGATGGTAGGTTCAATGCACTTACCTTTCGATATTGGCTGATTCGGACCCGAGGGAGTTATCTCGTATGCCGCTCGGCAGTCCAGCCAGCTATAAGCCCCACACAAACCGGGCCTCTCCGGCGAAACTACACAGACGTGGTTCGGAGCAAAAGACTGGCACAGAGTGCAGGAATAAAACGTGTCTATGTCTTCATCCGTCATACCCGCCAGTCGTGCATCACGCTCGGCGTACACCTGGCGAGCTTGCTCTTGCAGTTTCAGGACCTGCTTCTCATCCGTGAATATTTTAATCTGCACCTTGTCCATAATGCTCGAGAACTGCTCGTGATACATTGCGTGCAGCAGCTTTCCGATATGTTCAAGTCTAAAGCCCGCGCCGAAAGCGTCCTTGCTGATTCGAACCCAGCTTATGTCCCGCTGGCCCATATGCCATAGCCCCTGGGCCTCGTTCATAAATGTGTGAACCTGCCGCTCGAGCACAGGTTCAAAATCAGGCTGCATTTTTCTTCCTGCCACTTCAACTAAGATGGCCAGCGGCATTTTGCCTCCCGCTTCAAGCGAATCGGCGTCCGGACCTTCCACAGTTATCTTTCCGTCTTCAACCTTACCAATATCGAGCATTCGAAGCCATTCAAAGGCGGGTGTTCTCTGGCCGCCGAACTCGCAGTGCATTTCGTCTTTGCGGATACGTTCACCTTCAAACGCCGGGCTGTGCGCTACGGGAATATCCACATGGGCGACCTTTATCTTCAGGCCGCGAACTTCGATGGCTTTTTCCACTATCTGGTCATGGGGAATATTTGAGACGACATGCTCATAAGTGCATACGCCGGTAGGAAGGATTTCCGGAATGTCGGAGTCGGCGATAGTGGGGAAACCGTAATTGATTGCCCCCGCTGCCGTGGCGTACCATTCATCGGTAACTTCGCCCAACGCCATAACAAAGGCGAAGATTCTGTTTTTATTGTAGAGCAGGTTGCGCCGGAAATCGCCCGCCTTAACGCCCCCGAAGCTAAGGGCGGCCCGACTGGCAAAACCAAGTGCATATATTGCTGATGTAATCTCCCTGCCGAAAGGAACCAAACGCGTTTCCCAGCCCAACTGTACGCCCCCTTCGGCGAGCTGCTCAGCGAAAGTGGTGCCGTTACGGTGCGCTGACATAAAAACATAAAGGCATCGCTCCTGAAGTTTGCGGGCTATTTCAACCGCTGTTTCAACATCAGGTGCGGCACCGGCAATTGCTGCAAAGCCGGGGGCCGTGCCGTCCACAAACTGAATACCTCGCTCACGCAGGATCATATCATCGGCCGCACCAAGCCAGATGCCATCAACCGGGTTGGGCCCAATTATATATTTACAGGCCTCGATAATCTCCTCTGCGAAAAGAGTTGCCATCCCTGCGTCCAGAGTGGGCCCCAGATATGGTGTCCACAACTCATCTTCAACTAATTTCGGCAGCAAAGGTTTGATTTCCTCTCTCATTACGTCCTCGAAGTCGGACAGTTTTTCTACCGCTCTTGCAGTCATGGAATAAATGATGGGTATGTAATAACCGGTATTCGGAAACGCAACCGGGCAATCTTTGCCCTTTTCTTCGATGGCGCGTGACAAAATCTCCTCGGCCTGTTTCACTATCTTATGAGCGCCGCGTATTGCTGCTGATGCAATGATTTTTGACATATACTTACCTGCCCTTCGTATTTGCAAAAGGTACTCTTGCTGTTTACTTTTGTACTCATTTACTCCACAGACAATGTACGTCTATCTTCCATATCATAGAGTTTCCGTTCTTTCTCAACGTTTATTCCGAGAGCATCGCGTTTTTTCTCAATATGCTCGAGCATCATACCAGCGGCCTTGATTGGGTCTCGTTCGAAGGCCCATTTGCCGCCTACATCCTTTTCGATTTCGTCGGTTATATAACGCGTTAGATTCGGAGCGCCAAGGATTGGCAGTGGCTCGGCGACGACCGTATAGACTCCGGAAGCGACGAAATACATGCCGATGGAAACAGCCTTTTCCGACATCCATTCGGGTGCGGCGCCGGCGACGGGTAAATCTGAAATATCCTCCCCAAGCCCACCTTCGGCAACCACGTTGGCAAGGGTTGTCAATATCCTGCTGTTGTCCACACAGGAGCCGACATGGAGGACCGGCGGTATACCCACAGTCTCACATACCTCGGCCAGCCCCTGGCCGCAGTATTTTGCCGCTGCTTCCGGTCTCATCAGCCCCTCCTTAGCGGCGGCAATCGCGCTGCAGCCTGTGCTTACAACCAAAACATCATTCTTGATAAGTTCTTTTATCATCGTAATGTGGCCGTAATCGTGCACCTGCTTCGGATTATTGCAGCCCACCACCCCAGCGGCGCCGCGAATGCGGCCGTTGATAATATTGTCATTTAGCGGCCGGTAACTTGCGCGGAATCGACCACCAAGATGGTAAAAAATATTTTCCGTTGTAAAGCCCGCAATTCCACGCTCCGTCACTTTCGGAATCTGCACCTTTCCTTTCCTGTTGGCGAAATTCTCAATAGCTATCTTGATGATTTGCCGTGCGGTTTCCACTGCCCTATCTTCGTGGAATTCAATGTGCTCTGCTCCGGCAATTTTGCACTTCGGAGAAGTTGTAATAAGCTTTGTGTGGAAGCAGCCGCAAAGAGAGCCGAGTGCAGGCATAATGCACTGCACGTCCACCGCCATCAAGTCTACCACGCCGGTCATTATTGCCAATTCCTGCTGGAGAAAGTTGCCCGCAACCGGTATGCCATGACGCATCAGTATCTCAGTAGCCGTGCAGCACATACCGGCAAGGTTAATGCCCTCGGCACCTTTATCTTTGGCCATTTTTACAAGTTCTGGTTCCTGCGATACCGCCACGATTATATCTGACAATGTCGGCTCGTGACCGTGAACGATTATGTTCACCTGCTTGGCGTCAAGTACGCCAAGATTGGAACCGAACTGAATTGGCTGCGGACCCCCGAATAAAATATCCGAAAGCTCCGTGGCTATAAGCGACCCGCCCCAGCCGTCGGCCAGACACGCACGCAGACCCTGCTTTACAAGATTCTTGTAGTCCGAACCTACGCCTATATGTGTTCTGTGCATAATCTCGACAATCTCGCGGTCGATGGAGCGAGGAGTTACGCCCAATTTTTTCCAGACCTTCTGCCTGGCCGGCGGCGGATAAGCTGCGGCACTTATAAGCGTGCCCTCCTGCTTGCCGAATTCAGCCAATACTGCGTCAGCCAGGTCGCCGGCGATTTCCTTTGTCTCTCTGCCTTCCACTTTGATGCCGTATCTTGCCGCCACCTCCCTCAATTTCAGCTCGTCCTTAATCATATAGTCGCACTGCTCGCTCTCGACGGCCATCTTAAACGTGTGTGCGATATCGCGGCCGTGGTCGGAATGCGCCGCAGCGCCGCCGGCAACCATCCGCACCAGGTTTCTGGCCGCAATCGTATCAGCCGTAGCACCACAGATGCCCGCTTGCGGCCCATCCCCGAACGGGTCAATTCGACAAGGCCCCATAGAGCAATTCCGGCAGCATATACCAAGTTTGCCAAATCCACATTGAGGCTCCTGTTGCGCAAATCTGTCCCAGGCGGTTTCTACGCCTGCCTCATACGCATGTTTCAGCATCTCCTGTGTTGCTTTATCATTGCTGCATTTTTTCGGTTCCATAAGCAATTCCTCAGTAATTAATTAACCTCAATAACTTAAAAAGTTATCTTTATATCATATTTGGTCCCGTATTTCGAGCGTCTGGCGGCTTTCTTTTTGTCACCTGCCAAACACGCGCACACTTACTATTTTTTGTAAAAGGTCGCAGCTCCAAGCTGGCCGGCAGTCTGCAATCTCCTGCACTTCGGACACAGGCGCAGACTTGCACGGAATTCCTCGCTATTTAGATTGGACCTGGTCAAGGCTTGTTCACTCACCTGCTTGCTGGCTACAAGTGCTCCACATTGTTCACAAACAAGCAACTTTGCTCGCGACTTGAACGGGGATATCTCCACTTCCTGCTCATCTGCGTGAATCCTTATTTTGATGGTTCCGACCGGACAAATTGCAGCACACGCCCCACAGCCAATGCAATCCTCGGAAGGCTGCCGAAACGGTGCCGCCACAGCCCTGTCAACGCCTCGCCCGGCGAATCCGATAGCCGCCTTACCGATTATTTGCTCACAAACGCTTACGCACAAGCCGCAAAGGATGCAATTTCGCTGACTCTCTGTAACATTCGGGTAACGCGTTTCATAAACACCCATACGTTCGGCCAATGCCTTAAGCTCGCCGCTCTCCGGCGCCCTGGCGAGCAATAGCTCCATCACACCTCGTCGGGCGGCTTCTGCACGCTCGCTGGAGACATAAACGACAATGTCCCGCCGGACTGGGTAATTGCAGGATGTAACCAACTGCCTCCAGTCGCCGCGGTCAAGCTCCACCATACATAGTCGACACGATGCGTCAGATGGAACAGCCGGGTGATAACACAGCGTAGGAATCCAGATGCCGGCTTTTCTTGCAGCGTCCAGAATCGTTTCGTCTTTCTTGACCGTGACTTTACATCCATCTATCGTTACGGTAGGCATTGACTTACCTTTCCTTATACTTTCAGCACCGCGGCAAACGGACATTTCTCCCAGCACGTTCCGCAGAGCGTGCACTTTTCCTGGTCGATTACATAGGGGACCTTTTTTTCACCGGTAATCGCCTCGGCCGGACAGTTTTGCAGACATATACCACAAGATTTGCAGGCGTCCGCATCGATTTCGTAACGGAACAGACCGCGACATTCTTTTGCCGGGCAGTGCTTCTCTTTAATGTGTGCGTCGTATTCGTCTCGGAAATAGCGTATTGTGGAGATGACGGGATTTGCGGCAGTCTTACCAAGGGCGCATAAAGCCGTTCCCTCCATCAGCTCGGCCAGGCCCTCAAGCCTTTCAACGTCTCCGACTTGTCCCTCTCCATCGGTGATGCGGTCGAGAATATACAGCATCTGGGCCAGGCCTTCTCGGCAGGGTGTGCATTTGCCGCAGGATTCTTTCTGAAGAAAGTCGGTGAAGTACTTCGCGACCCTGACCATACAGGTGTCCTCGTCCATAACAATCATACCGCCGGAGCCCATCATAGAGCCCAGCTTGGTAAGCTCGTCGAAGTCCACCCGCGCATCGAGGTGTTCAGCAGGTATGCATCCACCGGATGGGCCTCCGGTCTGGACAGCCTTGAAACGCTTGCCGTCAGGTATTCCCCCGCCGATTTCGTCAATAATCTGCCGCAGTGTGATGCCCATGGGAACCTCAACAAGGCCGGTGTTGACAACCTTTCCGACAAGGCTGAATACCTTGGTTCCCTTGGACTTTTCTGTTCCAATGCCGGCGAACCACTCCCCGCCCCGGTTTATGATAGCAGGAACATTGGTCCATGTTTCCACGTTGTTCAGGTTTGTAGGCTTTTCCCAGAGCCCGCTTTCCACGGTGTGGACGTACTTTGCCCTGGGTTCGCCCGGCCGGCCTTCCAGAGAGGCCATCAGCGCCGTCGACTCACCACAGACAAATGCCCCGCCCCCGCGGTTGATGCGGATATCGAACGAAAAAGAACTGCCCAGAATGTTTTCGCCGATAAGGCCCAGCTCTTTCGCTTGCTCAATCGCCAGCTTTAGACGTTCCACCGAAAGGGGGTATTCGTTCCGGACATAAATATACCCGTCTGATGAGCCGATCGCGTATGCACCAATTAGCATACCCTCGATGACAGAGTGAGGGTTTCCCTCCATAATAGCACGGTCCATAAACGCACCGGGGTCTCCCTCGTCACCGTTACAAATAACATATTTTGGCGAACCTTCTGCCTCTCGGCAGGAGCGCCATTTTCGTGCAGTCGGGAAGCCCCCGCCGCCGCGGCCCCTCAGTCCTGCTGCCTCCACCTCCGAGACCACCTCCTCCGCCGTCATCGAGGATAGAACCTTCGCAAGAGCGCTGTATCCCCCTTCAGTGATATAATCGGTGATTTCGGTGGGGTCTATCAAGCCATTATAGGCCAGTGCAACTCTTTGCTGGACCTGATAGAAGGGAATCTTATCAACAGTATCAAGCTTCTCGCCTGTGGCGGGATGCTCGTAGAGCAGTCTGTCTACCAATCGGCCACCGAGTACAGTTTCACGAAATATCTCGGCGACGTCAGGTTCTTCAACCCGCTGATAGAAGATGTCACCAGGCTCGATAATAACTATCGGCCCGTATTCACACAAACCATGGCAGCCGACGGCTTTAGCCCGGATTTCCACGTCCACGTTGGCTTGGCTTACAGCCTCGCGGAAAAGTTCGTACAGCTTGGGCGAGCCTTTTGCCGCGCAGCCGGGGCCGGTACATACATATACGGACTTTGTGGAGGGAGCACGCGAACTGAGCAGTTCTTTACGCTGTGCATCAAGCTCCGCAATGCTGCTGAGCCGCTTGTTGCTAAGTAACGTCATGTTTCACCATCTTTCTCCACGCTTGTCTCGTTTTTACCAAGTCCGTAAAGGACTTCGAGAGCTGATGCTGGAGTAACTCCGTTGTAGTATTTGCCGTCCACTATCATCACGGGCGCCACTGCACAAGCTCCCACGCAATTCACGGCCTGGAAGGTGAATAAGCGGTCGCGGGTCGTGCCGCCCGTCTCAACATGGAATTCCCGGCTGATAGCCTCGGAAATCTTCGGGGCGCCCTTAAGGTAGCAAACCGTGCCTACGCAGAGCGTTACCTCATGAGCACCCTTTGGAGCAAGGTGGAACGAGGCATAGAACGTCGCCACGGCATACAACCGGCTAAGCGGAAGCGAAAGCTGCTTTGCCAGCGAATGCAGTTGCTCCAGTGGCAGATAACCACATTCTGCCTGTAGGTCCTGCATCATGGGTATGAGCATCCCAACATCAGCATCATAGCGGTCAACTATTTGTTCTATGATTTTGTCGTCTTGAGCCATATTCACTGTTACCTTACCGATTCGTAATCAAGGGAAATCGTTGAGTATATTGAACTCTGAATCTGTTGTCAATACATCACTTGGCTGCCCAATATCTAAAGGGCTAAAGGCTTTTTCAAACGGTCTCGATAGTTACCTCCTTGCCTCTTTTCCGCAGTTCCTCGGCAATCTCCCGCACCACAGCCAGCTTCATACCCAGTTGTCGCGGCAGGTCGGGATTTTGATGCGCAGGGTTCACGCTCAGACCCACTATGAAATGGATGTGGTCAACGTTCAGGCACAGGCGGACCAACGCCGAGGCTGCATCCGTTTGGAACTTTACCGTCTCCTGGTCTGCGCCTGATTGAAGCAGCTCATTGGTTCTGGTAAGTGTCAGAATCCCCTCGGTCATCAGGTCAACGCCTTCCAACCTGGCCAATGGTGGAACATCGGGTTTCATCGTGCTAAGGTCAACTTCCAATGACTTATTTCCAAGATAATGGGCAACAATCTTTGACGTGGTCCCCCCACAAACCGCCAGAAAACCGGGACGTTGTGTGAATCTGTCAACGATTTTTTTGTCGATGCTCCTGTCGGCCGGCGGCCCTGTCAACACGGTGGCCAAAAGTTTGTGGCGAACCTTTATAACGGCAACGCTCACATCATCCCCGGGCTTGCCGCAGTAAAGGTCCCAGGCTGCCTGCGCCAGCTTATCGGCGAGCTGCTGCGCCGAAAGGTCCGGGTGACAGTGCTCTTCGAGGAACCGCGTAACCTGCTCGGCGCCCCATCCAAGAGGATAGAGCCCGCCTATGCCGGCGTTTACGATGCCATCGGAGACAAAGACGACCCAGTCACCGACTTTGAGTGTGAATTCCAATTCGCGAATGGTCTTGCCTTCAATTTCTCGTTCCTCGTAGGGAATGGATGCGGACTTGCGCTGATGCAGCAAAACAACCGAAGGCGTGTCGAACTCGACCACCCGCGCATGCCCCTCGGAGAAGAATTGTCCGATCGAGAAGGTGCTGTAGGCGAGTTTTCGGACCTCGCAGACCGGCAGCGTCCTGCTTAATGTCTCCACCACTTCGCCTAAGGACAGCTCATTCTCAATCAGATGCATAACGATTCGCGTAGTCAAAATAGACAGAATATTCGCTTTGACGCCGCTTCCCAGTCCGTCGGAAAGAGCCAGCGTCATCGAATCGGCACGACGGGCGATAGCTATGTTGTCACCGCAGAGTTCTTCGCCGTGTTTTTGATGCTGTTTTGTGCCCCACTCGTAAAATAACTTCATCACTGACCCTCTTGGCTGTAGAGGGAGATAAGCTTTGTCAAAAGCACCTTGGTCTCCGCTGTCGTCTCACCAAGAAGTCTCGCTATTTCCTGTACCGTCTGCATCTGCCGCGAGATGACCTCCTGCGCCCGTTTCAACATCTGCGCCTTGAGGTCAAGAAAGTCTTTTCTGGCCTTTTCCTCCTCAGAGATGTCGATGAAGATACCGCAGTAAAGGTCCTCACCCTCAATGGGGAAGATACCAACTCGGAAGCTGACACTATGCTCAGGAACGCTCTCTTTGACCATCAGCGAACCGCCTGCGGCGATGGCGCTTTCGAAGCAATCAGAATGTACAAAGTCCCTGGCCAGGTGCCCCGAAAGCTCCTCGTTTTCGCATTGAAACATTTTAAGGAAGGCCGGATTGACGAAGCGGATGTGTGTTTTTTTGTCCACCAGAAGAACGCCGTTCGGTGTATGCTGCAATATAGCGCTGGTGTGCGTGTCTACCTGGCTTTTGGAAAGTTTCATACTAACTTCTCCTTTTACGGGGTTTCTTTGCGCTGCCTTTTGGTTTCTTTTTCTTTAGAGCGTTCTGCACTTTCTTGCGGAACGTTTTGGCCCCCTCTTCTGCGCTGGGGCTGCTTAAAATCTCATCGCCGAACTTCCAGTTGATTCCCTCTCCGCATCGCTCCATACAGAACGAGCCTTTCAGCTCGACCTTGTCCTCAAGACCCTTATTTGTAAGAAAGTCGTTAAAACGAGTTATCATTTCCCGGGCACCCTTGATATGGCACGAGCTGCCCACACATACGGTTACGGTAATCATTGGGTACTCTCTGTAGGTTTCTGTTTATTTTTCTGAGTTGACGAGACAAGGTCCTGGGCAGCGCGGCGGCGCCGGCTCGCTGCAAAGTCCTTTTCGCTGCCTAATTTCAGCGCTTTTGTGGGACAAGCCTCAACGCAAGCCGGCTCTTGCCCCATCCTGGCTCGCTCAATACAAAGGTCGCATTTGACCATGGCTTTGCCGTCACGGGAGAGCTCAATAACTCCGAACGGACAAACGAGAAGGCAATACTTGCAGCCAATGCACTTGTCTTGTTCAATCAACACAGGCCCATCAGTTTCCTCTCGATGTATCGCCCCCGTCGGGCAAACTGCAATACAAGGCGCGTCCTCACAGTGCCTGCACTGCAGCGGCACTGCAAATTCCCCTGTCGCCTGCACCGTAACTCTACGCTGCGGCTTTGGCTGCTCTTGCACCGCCTCCTGAAGGACTTTCGAATCCGAATGCGCGACCGCACATGCTATTTCACAGCTTTTGCAGCCCAGGCATTTTTCGATATCTACCATTATGCTTTTATTTTTCAAATCCATCTTGTTCTCCGGGATAATTCGACTCGACTGAGCTTGTTATACTATGAAGATACAATCCCTTCACTGATTAAGTCCATCAGATTATTTTTGGCAACCTTTAATGCGTCCACCAGTTCCGGACAGGCGTGAAAGACCGGCCTGAATTCGAGGTCCGCTTCCTGAACAGAGCGGCTATATCGAAGACTTCCCAGTAGAGCTGCATCTTTCAATTGAGATTTTATCACGTCCGTTTGGGCCGCTTCTGTAATTTTGTTGGCAATAGCTGCAACATTTTTGATTCCTAATTCCCTGGCCATTTTCGCCACCTTATTGGCCGTTTCAATGCTCCTGCCGCCTGGTTCTACCACAACTACCAGAGCATCGATTCCAAGGACGCTTGCTCTGCCCATAAACTCAAGTCCCGCCGCCAGGTCTACCAGAACCAGCTCCTGCCGCTGTAGTATGGTGTGGGTAAGCAGTGCCTTCAGAAACGCTCCTTCAGGGCAGGCGCAGCCCGCACCAGCCTGGGTAATACCTCCCAGGACTAACAATTTCAATCCGACCACCTCAAGCCAGTATTTCTCTGGCAGGTCGCTTACTTTTGGATTTAGCTTAAAGTACGTTCCTACGGCATCTTTACCGGTGCCGGTACGTTCGGCAATTAACTGTTTCATTTTGATAAGTGGCTCCGGGTTTTGCTCGGAAGGTATACCAAAAGCTGAAGCAAGGTTGGTGTTTGGGTCGGCGTCAACCGCAAGGACGTCAAATTTATCTTCTGCAAATAATTGCCCCCAGACCGCAGAGACTGTGGTCTTACCTACCCCTCCTTTGCCGCCGATTGCTATTTTCGCACCCTGCATTAAAAAATATTATGATGGCCGTTCATTTCGGCCGTATCAACTCCCACATGATAGGGGCGGTTCGCGAACCGCCCATACTAATCGAGTCAACGCAAAAAACGCATTATTGCAGTTTTTTCTTGTCTTTTCAAACACTTTTCTTTCTTTTTTTTCCCAAAACTGCTAATCCACGAAATTCAATAGTATATACGCGAGCCATCAGGAAACGTTCACCCCGCACTAAAGCAGTCCAATTATTTCATTCTGCTGCCTTTACTAATGCCTTCACGGTCAGATTCACGAGCGCCCCCAGGGCGTCCAAAGGCAGGTGAATACCTGCGGTTTGGTCGAATAGTATTGATGCTCTGGCGCCGAATTCCTCGTCGCTTCGCCAGATTACTATCTTTAGCCGGACCCGAGGCAACGCGGACAATTCAATAGAAGCATCGCCGAATTCGCATCGTTTAGCGCCGAACCGCTCCGAAACCTCGTATAACCGTTCGGGCCACTTTCCAAACGTCTCTTCCAATCGCTCGGTAGGAAGGCTGTGCGGACCCCGGAAGTAAAATTGACCACTCGGCAAATTTTCCGGACCAACAAATTTGTTGGCCGGTGGTATGTCTTGAGCGTTTATAAGATAGGCAAGAAGGCAAAGCTGCTCCAGAAATTCTGCGGGTGTCGGTGATGAAGTAGGGGCGGTTCGCGAACCGCCCGTACCAGTGGAGAAGATTTGGCTTTCGGCAGGCTTAACTACATACTCGGTGTTCAGCAGAGTGATAATATAGCGCTGCGGGTCGGTCAGGTATTGACACTTTGCCCTTTGCGCGGTTCTTTGGCGGTCAAGCTTATTAAGTTGTTCCCACAGACCCTTATGAGCCATTTTGTTTTGTGTCCTCTATTCGTATCTCCTATCTCGCAGATTGCTCAGGATTGACGGCGATTTCAATTTATAATTTTACGATTGCGCGTTGAGCTCGTTCGCTCCGTTCACAATGGCATATAGGATTAGGGGTTTCATCAAGGTGACGAGTCGATGCCTTTGATGCCGTTAATGGTAAGGTTCGCGTCCGGAAGCTGGTCTCTGGCTGGGCGAATCTGTCCGACCTTAAGGTAATTAACATGACCATCAGCGAAGAGATAGTTTCTGCTCCCCTGCCAACACCACCATCCCTGGTCATTGGGTTCTGGTGCGTGATTGCTGAACCATTCGCCGACAAGGATTTTTCCTGAGGGCTTGGCCACTTCAAAACTTCCTTGCGGTATGGATGGCTGCGCAGTCATGAATGTGTCGGTGACGCTGTTCATCGTGTCGATCTGTTCGGGGCTGTGGTAAAAGGTCATAGAGTAAGCGTAACTGAAGCTCTCGCGTTGGGTTTTGTAGGTGATATCTTGAGGGCACAACAGGACCGAAGGGTTGTCTTCTGTGATATTGGTGCTCAGGTAAGGCTCGACAAAGGACCGCCAACGTCCCATCCACAGCCAATAGCCTCCTGGGAGTGGGTCTTGAGCACAGGGATACATCTCCTCATTGGCGTCAAGGTACATATCTACGGCCAGCTTGATTTGCTTCAGGTTGTGGGCACACTTGATACGCATCGCTGCTGTTCTGGCTTTTTCAAGTGATGGCACAAGTATGGAAAGCAGCAAAGCGATGATGGCTATGACAACAAGCACTTCTACAAGAGTGAAACCGAACCGAAATGGCTTCTTTACGGCTTTAGGGCAGCAAACGTTAGTATCTGATGTTGTGCTTTTTACTTTCACGTTGTCCAGATTAATTGAAAGCGGTATGTTTGTCAAGTCCTGAATCGAATGGGCCTGATGTTGCGTGTAATTACGTGCGATGATGCTTGCCCCGTTAGATACAGAAAGAAAAAGAATATCTAACGGGGCCTGCCGAATCTTCGAGTGCCGGTCTCAATGACCGCCGCCCTGCAGCATATCCACGGCGTGCGGCAGGACGTCCAAAATTACATCCAGCGATTCCTTCACGCCTTTTGGACTGCCCGGCAGGTTGATTATAAGTGTATGTCCGCGAATACCCGCAACGCCCCGGGAAAGCATGGCGTTTTGGGTTTTTTTCAGTCCCTCCGACCGCATTGCTTCTGCCAGGCCGGGGACCATTTTTTGACATACCTCAGCGGTGGCCTCCGGCGTAACGTCTCGTGGCCCGGGGCCGGTGCCGCCGGTGGTGAGGACAATATCAGCTTTTACATCATCGGAAAAGTTTGTAAGCGCTTCTTTGATACCTTCTATTTCATCGGCTGCGATTTTGTACTCACAAATCTCGAATTTATCATCCGGGAGAACATTCTTGATAGTTTGCCCACTTACGTCCTCTCTTTTTTGCTGTGAGCAACTGTCGCTAACTGTCAGGATGGCTACCTTAATCATTTGAACTTGAACATTCCCTACGGCTTGCCGCAGGGTTCTTCATTGGAGGAATGTCAATGTCTGATGAAACATCCTCTGCTAATACCCGATTCAAAGCACGTTCAATTTCGACGCGCTCGGTGCCGAGCGGCCTGCCGGAAATCGAGCTCATCACTATTTCAAACGCATCATCAAACTTAAGTATCGTACTTTTCCTTAAATTCTTCATACTCTGCCATTGTATTGAGATTGGTGAACTGTTCTGCTTCCAGGTTAATATACTTGACCTTACAGTAACCGAACGCATCGCTTATCTTACGTTTTCCTGATGACAGGACTTTGTTCATAGCTTTAAGAGCACTTTTGTTGTATATCGCAAAGAGCGGCTCATGTTTGTCGCTGCCGGTGGTTGGAATGACCATCTCTGCCGCCTGGGCTTCGGCAAGCATTTTCCTGACGAATCTTATGTCTATGTGCGGGATGTCGCAGGCGACCACAAAATTAAGTTCGTTCTCTGTGCCCCGAAGAGCCGAAGCTATACCCATCAAAGGTCCCTGCCCCGGCATCTTGTCCGGGATGCAGTCGCAGCCGAGAAAGGCATATTTTTCTTTCTTCTCGGTGCTTATAAGTATCTGGCTGAATGTGCCGCGAAGCTGGTCGCATATATGCTCTATGATGGGCCGGTCCTTAATCAACAACATACTCTTGTCAACGCCTGTTCGAGAGCTGGTCCCGCCTGCCATGATTATCGCCGTTGCCTTTTCCTGCATCACCCATTTCTTGTCGTTCAGTTTTATCTGCTCCAAATCAAAATCATAACCGCCTGCATTGGCGACTACAATTCTATCCGCATATTGTTTGACATTGCGGGCCGAGCTTTTCCACGCTTCTCGACCCCGGGCCTTGACGATAAGAAACAATCCCGGCTCAACCACTTGCCGCAGCGAGTTTGATTCGCAAATTGAGACCGCATCAGGCCCGATTATGTTAAGCAGGGCGGTTAATCCCTCTTCCAGGCGTTTTTTCATAACGCGCAGCCAGAAAACCCGCTTTGATCCGGCGGCAAGAAGTCTTGCCGTGTCTTTTTGTGAATTGCTGTCGGTTTCTTCCAAAATGTGGAAATCGCCGTCGATAGACGAGCAGACCCCACAGCCTTGACCGCCGCGGGGACATTGTCCGTCTTTGGCTCTTATCGTTGTAACCTTTATTCCTGTGATAGCCGTAGTTTTGCCGAATTTCTTAATGAGAGCACAGGCCAGTTCTGTTTTGCCGACATTTGCACCGGCTGACCCAATCATCAGCATCCCATTGAGCTTAATCATTGAGGCCGTTCCCAATTTTGTGCTCCTTCAGTATCCTGATGACTTGGTTGACGGAGTCTTCTTTCTTGGCGGCTAATTTCGTACTCGGGTAATTCCCATATAATTTCTGAAC
The DNA here is from genome assembly GCA_013349615.1 of Planctomycetota bacterium. Classification (GTDB taxonomy): domain Bacteria; phylum Planctomycetota; class Phycisphaerae; order Sedimentisphaerales; family Anaerobacaceae; genus CS2-K091. The sequence continues at coordinate 28,557 of DUZJ01000007.1, forward strand.
ACGCTCTTCAAGCTCTTGACGAACAACGAGCACGACAGGAACATTCGTGGATGCAAGTAACAGATCGACCTCTTTTCGCCAACCTCTGCCGTCCAGCTCTAACGGGCCGAACTCATCGACGATAATAAGGTCTGCCGAGCTTGCTGATGATGGATTAAGTGCCGCTTTTCCGAGCTTTAATCCTGCCTTTGTAAAAGCCCATCTTCCTCTTTTACCTGCCGCTGTTCTTCGGTTCGCCAAATTTATTTGCTTGTCCCGCATAAGATCAACCGCACCAAAACCAACTAATCGGCTGTCTTTGTAAACAGCAGGTGCCAGCAGCCCGGCAACAATAAAACCCTTCAAACGTACCTGCCTTGCAAGTCGGTCGGCGGCTGTTGTTTTGCCGCTGTGCTTTCGGCCTGTAAACAAAATAAGCTTGGATGGTTTTGATATCATCTCGGAGAAAATAGAATATGCTCGGCAGCGGACAATCGCCTCGTTTTCGCCGGTAACTCAGGAAAAGAAACTTACCACCAGTCCGAATACCCACAACACACCCGTGACAAACGACGCACTGCTTGGCAAAAGTTGTCGGCGATACACAAATGGCATGGGAAAGCTTAGCTTCAAACGTTCGGCAAAACGACAACTTAACGGCACCAAAATCGCACACAACAAGGCTGCGATAGTCCCGCCGACGCCGATATGATGCAGCACTTTGCCAATGCCGCCGCCTGCCCAGTGCTCGTAACGAATAAGGTAGGTTATCATAAAGGCAAATAAGCTGTAGCTGGCATAAACTGTCACCACCGCACTGGCGGCTCTATTTCTTATCTTCATCATATTCAAAGCCAGGTCGTAGCAAAGGCCGATTAAAAAAATTCCCAGAAGATGACATGCAAAAAATGGGGCGTTCAGAAATTTATACAGCATTGCAAGGCTGGCTATGGCGGTTGCCGTCCCTTTCTGTGGAAAGTATGCATTTGCAAAAGTCAGAATAACAAGTCCAATCACAGTCAAAATCGTTGATGCATGCTCTATTTCAGACTTGTATAAAACGCCGCCCAACAGAGCTTCCGAAATACCCCACAAACCGCTGAAAAATAATATTCCCAAAATATACTCTTTCTTCATTTTGCTAATCTCCTGTACTAAAACTGTTTTCCTGTAAAAATGACGCATTGTTACTCTGTGCCCCATAGCCAATACTGGCCAAGCTCGGCTACATCCAGGAAGTCCACCTTGCAGTCGCCGTTAATATCCGCGGGCGTATAGCGTTTCAAATCACCGGTCCTGGTCGTGAGCAGTTGATAATAATCCCATTCATAATAGTTTTTGTATCCGTCGTATTGCTCGATTATACCTGTAACACTGCAAAAGTGGCTGCCAATGTCGACAAATCGGTGATAGTCGTCATCCTCAACCTCTTCATTCATATACTCCGCGGCCCAGCAGATGTCATTTGGGCCTGCATTGTTAAAAATTACAAGGCTGTAGTTGTCCGCAGCTTTACCCAAATCTTTTTCTGTTACTATAATATTATCTACCTTCACGAGCATCGCTTCGTATTTCTCGGCATTATGGTTTTCAACAAGCCATCCCTCAGGACTAATTTGATAAATAGGTGCGGTAATATCATTTGGTTCGATTGAAATGGGTTCCGGCAGGTCGTTGCCGGTACTTTCAACCAAAAAACCGGATTTGTTCTCAAACATTAATTGAGTATTTCCTTTAGATTCTTCAACTGTCGTATCTGTCAGTGATATCCAATCGCCGACATCCACAGTATTATAAAAATCCTTGGCATCTGTAAAGTCTTTGATTACTATGCCTCCCCAGCCATCCGGATAGGCGGGGTCGTAAAGCGTAACCTTGGGTTTACTGCCGCCGAACTTGTGTATAACGATGCCGCCGATACAGTTTACATTTTCACCGACGTGGGGGCTGTTTAATTCTTCCGGGTCGGATTGATACTGAAGGTCGTATATGCTGTAATCAACACCATCGGCAATTTGTGTAAAACCTGCCAATGTTAATATCATCATTGAAACAACCAGTCTTTTCATCTTTGTCTCCTGTGCAGAATAGTTAAAATTAAGGATACGGGAACCAATTTCCGTCTTCTCTCGGCGGAACCTCCAAATCGTCCGGCCAATCTTTCTTCCAAACGCTTTTTTTCCATTCAACGTGGTAGTCGCAGAATAGTATCGAGCCGCCCAGACCGTTTTTGCCTTTTCTATGGCGGGTGCTGAATTCTCTTGGATAAGCGCCGCAGTATCGGCCCGCCGAGCGATTGAGCCTAATGCCATTGTAACCCAGCCCGGGGTCAAGAAGCTGGTCATATAGCAGGATTACTCTTGAGGGAAACCTTATTAAAGCGGTATCCAGAAAACTTGGCATATTATTAGTTCCGCCTTTTGGGTCTGTATAAGGCCAGTTCGGTGGCCAGCAGTTGCCGTCAAGCTCAAGGCATGAATTCATCGCATAAGAAAAGTATCCAATCCTTTCATAAGGATAATTGTAGTTGGCACCTTTTAGAATTATTGCTGAAGGGCATTGAAAAATGGTATCAGTGCCCGGCTTGTTATATAGTGCATAATCCCGCCATGGCTTTAAATTTATAAAAGGTGGCAAAACGTCCACCCACCCGTAATAATAATCCGCGATTTCCTCCGGTGTTTGAGGGTCAATTTCTGTTCTGTCTCTGCCGTCAATATGCGGGTAAAAACCGTCATTTTCTGTGGAATAAGCTTCAAAAGCCAGGCCCCATTGCCTTAGTCGACTTTGACAGACGGTCTGTTTAGCTATAGATTTTGACCCATATAAAGCCGGCAGTATTATACTCATCATCAGAGAAATAATGGAAATGACAACTAACAGCTCCACAAGGCTAAAAGCACAAACATCAGCACATAGTGTACAACTTTTGGTTGCTTTTTTCATTTTACAAGTCTCCTGATGTGCTTTGTAAAGGCTTTTTCTACCGCTTTTTCGATATCACTTCGAAATCTCGTATAGGCTTTTACCCATTTTTTCCCTTGTTCGGTTAGTTCAGTTCGGCCGCCCTGTATGCCGCCTCGTTGTTTCTCGACTAGGCCGACATTCAGACATTGCTGCGCTTTCTTCAAATCGCCCCACGCCTTTCGATAGCTTATATGAAGCGACTGGCTGGCTGCTCTTAATGAGCCTTCGGTATCGATGCTCTTGAGCAGCCGCCACTTGCCGTCGCCGAAAACGCCTTCAGCATCTTTTGTACTCAGCCAGAGCTTAAATCTTGTCCTCAACTTTTTCATATTTCTGTCCTTCCGGTCAAATTATGAAAAGCAGCCAAGCTGACATTTACGGATTTTTATTTTTTGTCGATTACAAATATGGCCGATTTCAGAGACTTCTACACCGAATTCCTGCGCCAGTTCAAATGCCTCGGCACATGCCAGTTTTTTCCCGCCGTCCGTTTCTTGCGCCCGTTCGCGAACAGCGTCAGTCAAATTATCACTTGTACACATTCGCGCCTGTCTCCAGTACTTCCTTTTGGTTATGCACCACTCGACATATCGATTTGGAAAAAAATAAAAATGTCCTTTTTTCATAAGGCACTCTAACAAAACCAAATCTGTCTCCCCGAGCGCAGTCGAGGAATCTATTAAAATAATCCCGCGAAGCGGCTCCTCATTTTGAAGTCAGGTTTTGTTAGAGCCTCTAAATTGCAAATACGCAGGCCATTTATGTTTGATAATAACCGAGTCCGCTGCCGCTGTCTATCCTTCTTGCGGAAAATTTTTCCCCCGCTGTCGGAGGCTTTGATAATCAAAGTCTTGTCCCGTTGGATGCTTTCTCAAATTAGATGGTTTTTTCGACGGCAGCATTTTGCATCTAACAGGGCTTGCAAAACGTGTTAAAAATGATATAAATCAACTGTTATGGTTAAGGATGTAAAAAAGCAAATCCGGCAATTACGCGGTGAAATACGAGAGCACGATTACCTCTATTACGTCCTCAATCAGCCGAAAATCAGCGACCATCAATACGATAAGCTTTTTGCCGAGCTCAAGGAATTAGAGCAGGCAAATCCTCAATTCATAACACCGGATTCACCAACACAGCGGGTTTCTGAGAGGCCGCTCGAAGGTTTTACGAGCATCAGGCATTCTGTACCGATGCTAAGTATGGACAACACCTATAACGCCGAGGAGTTGAGGGCGTTTGATGAGAGGGTTCGCAAGCAGCTGGGCAGCGAGGATTACGATTATGTGGTCGAATTGAAAATCGACGGCCTTGCGATAAGTCTTCGCTATGAAAGGGGCCAGCTTGTAACGGCTGCTACTCGCGGCGATGGCGAGGTGGGCGACGATGTTACCGCCAATGTTCGCACGATAAAAGCCATCCCGCTTGTGCTGTTTGGTGATGGCAAAATTCCCGATGTCCTCGAAGTTCGCGGCGAAGTCTATATGCCGACAACATCGTTTATCGAACTGAACAGACTTCGCGCAGAGGCCGGCGAACCCGCTTTTGCCAATCCACGAAATGCCGCGGCGGGTTCTTTGAAACTCCTCGATGCAAAAATTACGGCCGCAAGAAATCTTTCATTCTTCGCTTATGCGACCGGCGAGCTGTCCGAGCCGTTAGCTGCAAATCATTACCAGACTCTCGAAAAATTCAAAAAACTGGGATTGCCCGTAAATCCTAAAATCAAAAGGGCCAAAAACATAGACGAGGTAATCAATATCTGCCTTAGCTGGACAGAAAGGCACTCGAAGCTCAACTACCATATCGATGGAATGGTAATAAAGATTAACCGTTTTGACCAGCGGGACGTCCTCGGCGCCACCGGCAGGGCTCCTCGATGGTGTATTTCCTACAAATTTCCCGCAGAGCGAGCGGAGACAATCGTTGAGTCTATCGATGTACAGGTTGGCAAAAGTGGGATTTTGACGCCGGTGGCAAATTTGACTGCCGTTCAACTTTCGGGGACAGCCGTTAAGCGGGCAAGCCTGCACAATTTCGACGAATTGAATCGGCTCAATGTCGGTGTAGGCGACACGGTGGTAATTGAAAAGGCCGGCGAGATAATACCACAGGTAATCGAGGTGAAGGCAAAAGCCGCCGTCAACGTCCCCTTTGAAGTACCCACGCAATGTCCGATTTGCGGTTCTGCTGTGGCCAGGGACGAAGAGGGCGTTTATATTCGATGTCTCAATCCGGATTGTTTGGGCCAGTTGAAAGAACGCTTGAAATATTTTGCCGGCCGGGGCCAGATGGATATAGAACACTTGGGTGATGCTCTGATCGGGCAACTGGTTGATACCGGGCTGGTACGGGATTTGGCCGACCTCTATAAATTGAAGAAATCTGATTTAATCGGTCTTGATCGTATGGGTGAAAAAAGCGCGGATAATGTTATAAAAGCAATTAGGAAAAGCGAAAAAAGAGCTTTGGCACGGATTATTGCTGGTTTGGGCATACGTCATATTGGTGGGCAATCAGCACAGATTTTATCCGAACACTTTGGTACTTTTCCCGCCTTTATGGCTGCGAGTGAAGAAGAATTAGCAAACATAGACCAAGTCGGCCCGACCATGGCGAGGAGTATCCGTGAATATTTTAATAAGCAGATGGACCTTTTACGAGAGTTATTAAAATATTTGAATCCACCACCAAAAACACAACGCACGGATAAACTGGAAGGGGTAACGATTGTTGTTACCGGCACCTTGGAGAATTTCACCCGCCAGCAGGCCGAACAGGCAATCAGACAGGCAGGTGGAAAGGCACCCTCCAGCGTGAGTAAGAAGACTGATTTTGTATTGGCTGGCAAAGAGGCGGGAAGCAAACTCGATAAGGCGCAGAAGCTGGGCGTCACAGTAATAAATGAAAAGCAGTTTTTAGAAATGCTTGTTACAAAAGGGGAGCAGTAGGTGAGTAAAATAGTAATTGGTATCGTAGGAAGTTATCGTAAAGGCAGGATTATCGATACGGCAATCTCAGCGGTTCTTGCCGGTGCACAAGCTGGCGGTGCTGAGACGAAAAAGATTTACCTTCTTGATAAGCATGTCGAGTTTTGCACAAACTGCCGAAAATGTACACAGCAAGAGGTTGATGGTGTAAGGGGTAAGTGTATACATACTGATGATATGGAGCAGATACTTTGCGAAATTGACGGTGCAGACGGAATTGTATTGGGTTCGCCGATTAACTTTTTTAGCGTTACGGCACTTATGAAAAGATTTATTGAAAGACTGCTGCCGTATTGTTATTGGCCCTGGGGCAGCGAAATACCCAGACGTCGAATAAAAAAGCCGGTTAAAAAAGCTGTCATTATTACATCAAGCGGTTGCCCTGCTTGGCTGGGCAGGATTATTTTCCGGTCTGTGCTGAGTGTTTTGAAGGCGGCGGCGAAATGTGTGGGTGCCAGGGCTGTTAAATCGCTATATCTCGGACGTGTTTGCAAGGCTGAAGAGCAGCAACTATCTCAAAAAGAAATACTTACACTGCAGAAGGCAGGAGAGAAGATTGTTTCCTGAGTAGGTTTTATTCAATAAATGAGTGATAAAAACGAAAGTTATATGCAGACGGCGTTAAAGCTGGCACAGCGGGGCATCGGCTCGGTTGAGCCGAATCCCGCAGTCGGGGCCGTTTTAGTAAAGGCAAATCAGGTTATCGGCAAGGGCTGGCACAGGGAATTTGGCGGCCCTCACGCAGAGATAAACGCTCTGGAAAATTGCAAAACGCTGGGCGTTAATCCCCGTGGAGCCACGATGTATGTGAGCTTGGAGCCGTGCTGTCATCAGGCAAAGACCGGGCCTTGCACCGAAGCAATAATTGCCGCTGGCCTGGTAAAGGTTGTCGTAGCCACGATTGACCCCTCAGAACACGCCAACGGCAAAGGCATTGAGCAGCTTCGCAATGCAGGAGTCGAGGTAGTGGTTGGTGTCTGTGAAACGCAGGCACGTCTGCTAAATGCCCCTTTTTTCAAATTTACTGCGACCGGCAAAACCTGGGTGATATTGAAATGGGCACAAAGCATCGACTCCAAAGTTGCTTATACTGATAAAAGCCGGGAGCGGCGGTGGATTTCCGGAGAACAAAGCAGAAAAGACGTCCACAAACTGCGCCGTCGGGCTGGCGCCATATTGGTAGGTATCAATACGGTAATTGCCGACGACCCGTTATTGACGGCCCGGCCCGTTAGAAGTCCGCACCGAAAGTCCACCGGAGCTTTACAGGGACTTACTTCTAACGGGGCTCGGCCGAGCAAAGGCAAAAAGGCCACCAGAATCGTATTGGACAGCCATCTCAGAATTCCATTGGATTGCAAGCTGCTTGCAACGACTAAAGAAGCCCCTGTACTAATCTTAACGAGTCAACAAACGCTCCGGGCACATTCCCAGATTGTGGAGAAAGTAAACCAAAAGGGAGCTGAAGTGCTTGCTTACCCTGATGCACCGGCTCGCTCTAATCTATATTTTCTCACTTCTGAACTGGCTAAACGCGGCATTGCTCAATTACTTGTCGAAGGTGGGCCGACAGTAATAGCCTCATTTTTGAAGCAGCGACTCGCTGACGAAATTGTCGTTTATATCACGCCGAAGATACTCGGGGCACAGGGCGGCGTCGGGATAAACCCGCCGATGGCAGAATTGACCGAAGCTGTGGACTTGTATAACGTTGATATTAAGCGTTTTGGAGACGATGTTCGTCTAACTGGTTTATCGAAGAAAGCACTTGACGAAATTTCAATCTGCCCCTGAAACAAAACGCTCCTGATTTATTTAATTTGGAAATCCGGCGGATGGACAAAAGAGAAGTGGTTAGACTGGCGATTGAGGGTCGAAAGGTCCCCTATGTGCCGTGGCACTGTGGTTTTACTGTCGAAGCCGCAGAAAAACTGCAAAAGCACTTTGGCCGGGACGATTTAGACCGCGTCTTGGATAACCATTTTGTCAAGCTCGGCAGTGATATCGGGTTTTTCACTGCTCTTGGCAATGAACGGTTCCGTGATGTCTTTGGCGTCGTCTGGGACCGCAGAGTGGACAAGGACATAGGCAATGTTGAGGGGCCTCTTTTGCCGGAGCCAACGCTCAAAGGATATGAGTTCCCGGACCCGCTCGAACGGCGTTTTTTTGAGGGCATTCCTGAGAGAATATCCAGGTATAGTGATTGTTTCAGAGTTTTTAAGATTGGTTTTTCACTTTATGAGAGGGCATGGACTCTTCGTGGTATGCAAAATTTGATGATGGATTTCATCGACCATCCGGACTTTGTGCGCCAGCTGTTGCATACGATAGCCGACTATAATATCGCTCAGGTTAGGCAGGCTTTGAAATATGATATAGACGCAGTTTATTTCGGCGATGACTGGGGCCAGCAGACGGGCTTGCAGATGGGGCCGCGCTTCTGGCGCCAGTTCATTTACCCGCAGTTGAAGCGGATGTACTCGGTGGCTCGAGAGGCTGGCAAGTATGTTACAATTCATTCCTGCGGCAAAGTAGATGAGCTGTTTGACGATTTGATTGAAATCGGCCTCAGTTGCTTCAATCCGTTTCAGCCTGAGGTTATGGATGTCCTCGAACTTATGAAAAGATACAGAGGTCGGCTTGCGTTTCATGGCGGCTTGTCCACCCAGCGGACACTGCCCTATGGCTCGGTTGACGATGTTAAGAATGAAACAGTTGCACTCTTGCAAGCCGGCAGGCGTGGTGGATATATCTTTGCACCATCTCACGCGGTCGAAGGGGATGTTCCGCTCGAAAATATGTTGGCCTTTATACAGGTGCTGCATACTCAAGGCGGGTACGAAGGAAAATCACAGCGGGGCGGCGGACTGAAGATAAATTTGACATGAATCGCTCGTGTCTGCCTTTTTATAGCTTCAAAAAGGGTCCTGTTTAGTCCGAAAACACATTTTTACAAAGCCGATTTTGCCCTTTCCGGCCTTGTTTAGCAGCCTGGTGGGGGATGTAGTAACGCAGCATTCGAAAACGGCCGAAATAGATATAAACTGGACTCGGACGCGCCATAAACCGGAAAGAACAGCGCGGGCCGGCGTAAGAGTGCGGAGTTGATATTGAAATTATCAGATGAAAGGTCGCATTATGAGTGAAGAAAGGCGATGTATGAAATGTGGTGGCACCAATCTTGAGGCTGGTGAATTTCAATCCACAGGGAAAATCTATTCTCGTCCAAAGCATGCCAGATTAGTCACACTTCTCACGACGGGAGTTCCTGTTGATACCATCATCTGCTTGGACTGCGGGCATGTAGAATTGATTGTCGACGCAGAAAAAGCAAAATCAATCACAAAGGCCTCTTGACCCAGGGCAGACCTACCTATTGCTCTGTCAACTCTCAAATGAGGGTTTGTCATTCCCGCGAAAGCGGGAATCCAGATTCTAAAGAAATGGATTCCGCATCAAGTGCGGAATGACAATGCCTCAAATCATACTTGACAGAGCACTATGCCGTCTCGGCAACAATTGTACTCGAAACTGCCGCGCTCTTGCTGCCGGGCTTGCCCCGTAGCGGTGTCAGCCCAGTAAGAGCAGCCGCTGACTTGTAGTCTCAGTGCTGCCTGAGGTTATGGGGCGTGCCTGTGCTTGTTTTAGGAATATGCTTCAGAATGACGGGCAAAAATCAACTAACGATTTTTGCCTGTCATTTTTTTGTTTCGCAGGATGTGGTGGTAGTGTTGAGCGAAGCGGTGGGCTTCGTCCCGGACATACTGCAGAAGCTTGCGGACAGGCGTCGGTCAGTTAGGGGCGATAGACTTCTCGCCTGTGGCCGATTTTGAATACATCTACTGCCAAAACTTTATCGTTGACGGAATAGACTATTCTGTAATCACCCTGTCGAATGCGATATTGCTCCTGTCCTGAGAGTTTCTGCGAGCCGTGAGGTCTTGGATTTTGGGCCAGTGATTGAATGCGTTTGACGATTTTCGGCAGGTCTTTCTTTGGGATGTCTGACAGCTCTTTTGCAGCAGATTTTTTTATCGTTATTTTATATTTTGCCATTCTTTCTGAGCTTCTTCAAAACATCCTCAAACGCCAGGCTCGGTTCATCTTTGCGCTGCTCGAAAGCCGACAAATCAACGGAATCCTCCGCCAAAGAGAGTTTAATCGCCTCTTCGACCAATTCTGACATCGAATGTTCTGTCTCTGCTGCCTTTATGCGCAAAGCATGATGCAGCTCAGAATCCAGGTAAACTGTCGTTCTCTTTGTATTAGTCTTCATCTTATGACCTCGGTATAGCATTATAGCATTAGACCATCTTGATGTCAAGGTGCTGTGGATATATTTTTCAGGATTTCTTGTTCAGCAGTTTCTTGTTTCGCAGGATGTGGTGGTAGTGCTGAGCGAAGCGGTGGGCTTCGTCCCGGACATACTGCAGGAGCTTGCGGACAGGCGAATGGGAGGCTAATTTCAACGGCTTGGAGCTTCCCTGCAGGAAAATCTCCTCTTCTCTTTTAGCGATAGAGGCAATTTTCGTGCCCTGTGCCCCCGGACCCGGGCCACAAGCTGCGGGATACGAATCCAGCATATCTCTAAATGCGGCTTCGGCGGCCCTTAGATGCCCGAGGCCGCCGTCGATTAACACGAGGTCCGGCCAGAGTTCTTCACCCCTCATTGCATATTTGTATCTGCGTTTGACCACTTCGGAAATCATTGCGTAGTCGTCGATTCTCTTGACGGTTTTGATTTTGAATCGCCGATAGCCGCTTTTGAAGGGCCTGCCGTCAATGAATTTCACCAGCGAGCCGACTGCTTCGGCCCCGGCGATATTGGCAACATCGATGCCCTCGATAATCCTGACCGGCTGTGTGCTTTGCAGCAGTTTTCGTAGCTGCAGGAGGGCTTCGGTGGGGTCAGCGGCGAAAACTTCCGGCTGAACGTGTTCGTCGGGCGTGCCACGGCGGTCAAGACGTTCAATCAGTCGGATACGGTCGCGGAACATCGCTGCTTTCTCGTATTTAAGCTTTTCGGCGGCTTCGGTCATTTGTTTTTGCAACTGACGCAGGATGGTTGAACGCTTCGAGCGCAGGAATTTTATAAGGTCGGTAACGATTTTCTTGTATTCGCCTTTATCAATTTTTGCTGCACAGGGGGCGGCGCACTGCTTTATGCTGTATAAAAGGCAGGGGCGGAAGAATTTACGCTTCGCGTCTGTTTCTTTGATATTTAGGCCGCACGTTCGAAACTTGAATATTTTCTGCAATATTACTAAAACGGCCCGAAGGTCCTTTGCGCCTGCGAAAGGCCCGAATAGCCTGCTGCCGGTTGGCCGCGGTTTTCGAGTGATATAGACGCCCGGAAAATCGTCTCCTGTCGTAATTTCCAGATACGGGAAGGTTTTGTCATCGACCAGGTCCGTGTTGTACGGCGGGCGAATGTCCTTAATCAGCCGGGCTTCCGTAAGCAAAGCGTCAACTTCCGTCTCCGTTTCCAGGAAATCGACTGTTTTGACTTTACTTATCATTTCGGTGATTTTCGGCCCGCGTGCAGCGGCAAGGTCGCTGCCTGGCTGAAAATAGCTGCCGACTCTGGAGCGGAGATTTTTGGCCTTGCCGATATAAAGGACTTTATCGCCAGCCCCTTTCATAAAATAAAGGCCCGGACCGGCGGGGAAGCTCTTTGTCCTTTCTCGAATTGCTGCTAATGTGCTGTCTGTTTCGGCTGACATATCTTTATACTAACAACTTTGTGAGATTATCCAAAAGACATTGCTTTCTTCTAAAATTTTTTTTCTTACGTAGGTTCAACTGTTGCAAGGACTAACAGCGTAGCCAATAAATTTAAACAAAAATTTCTTACTTTTATCTTTACAGTAGTTCAATTCACAATTAAGTTTGTAGCTTGTTTTTACCGACTATATATTGTGTATCGCGTGCAATTTTTTCTACATATTGTTGTTTCTATAGGTCGCACGGAGGCGTATAAATGTCCTATAACTTCGAGCCTGAAAACCCATTTAAGAGAGAGCTGTCTGGGACGAAAACTGTCCTGGATGCCCCCAAATCAAGCGGTTTGGGGATAGAGCGTTTCTTTTCTACGACGGGAGTGCATCCCTTTGAACAGCTCGAATGGGAGAGCCGTTCGGTAAAAATCGTCGGCGATAACGGGCAAGCTATCTTTGAGCAGGACAATATCGAGGTCCCGGTGTCCTGGAGCCAGTTGGCGATAAAGGTAGTGGCGAGCAAATACTTCTATGGCGATGTCGGCTCGGACCTGAGGGAGAATTCCGTAAAGCAGCTTGTCCACCGCGTCTGCAAAATGGTCGCTGACCGTGGAAAAAGGGACGGCTACTTCGCCACTGATGAAGACGCTGAGGTTTTCTACAACGAGCTGACCTGGTTGTGTGTGAATCAGTACGGGGCATTTAATTCGCCTGTATGGTTCAATGTGGGGCTTTTCGATGTCTATAATATAGCCGGCAGCAAGCACAATTTCCATTGGGACCGGCAGCGCAGAGAGGCGGTTGCCTGTGAAAACAGCTATGAGTATCCACAGGCGTCAGCCTGCTTTATACAGTCGGTCAGGGACTCGATGGAAGATATAATGCGGCTGGCGACAAGCGAAGCGATGCTGTTCAAGCACGGCTCAGGAACCGGCACAGACCTTTCAACACTCAGAAGCAGTAAGGAGAAGCTCTCCGGCGGGGGCAGGCCATCAGGTCCTTTGAGCTTTATGAGGGTCTATGACCAGATAGCAGCGGTAATTAAATCCGGCGGGAAAACACGAAGGGCCGCAAAAATGCAGTCGCTGAAGGTCGAGCATCCTGATATCAAAGAATTCATTACAGCCAAGAGTGAGGAGGAACAAAAGGCACGGGCGCTTATTGAAGCCGGCTACGACGGAGACTACAACAACGAAGCCTACGACAGTGTGATGTTTCAAAATTCCAATCTTTCTGTGCGTGTAACAGATGAATTTATGCAGGCCGTGCAAAAAGATGGCAAGTGGGCTACCTACGCCGTAACAACGGGCGAAAAAATGCAGGAGCACTCGGCACGCCAGCTAATGGAGCTAATTGCCGAAGGAACAAGGCTTTGCGGCGATCCGGGCCTCCAATACCACAGTACAATCAACCGATGGCACACCTGCCCGAATTCCGGGCCGATTAACGCCTCGAATCCCTGCAGTGAATATATGTTCATCGATGATTCGGCCTGCAATTTAGCTTCGCTGAACCTTATGAAGTTCCGCAAAGAGGACGGCTCTTTTGACGTTGTCGGCTTTAAAAAGGCGGTTCGGCTCTTCATAATCGCTCAGGAGATTCTCGTTGATAACGGAAGCTATCCGGACAAATCAATTGCCGGAAACAGTCATTTGTTCCGTCCGCTTGGCCTTGGTTACGCCAATCTTGGCTCTGTTGTTATGAGCCAGGCACTTGCTTATGATTCCGACCAGGCAAGGGCATTTGCAGCCGCGGTCAGTGCTATTATGACGGGAACGGCTTACGCGGCAAGTGCCGAAATAGCGCAGCTTAAGCGGCCTTTTGAGGAATTTGAAAACAACACCGATGCGATGCTTAAGGTTATAAATATGCACCGCAAGCACGCTTATGATATTCCGGAATCTCATTGTCCGGACTATCTGCGCAATGCTGCAAAGGACGTCTGGAATGAGGCCTTTGACGCCGGCTCAAGGCTCGGTTTCCGTAACGCTCAGGCAACTGTCCTTGCGCCGACGGGAACTATCGGCTTTATGATGGATTGTGATACTACGGGAATTGAGCCCGACATTGCATTGGTCAAATACAAATTATTGGCCGGCGGCGGGATGCTAAAACTTGTTAACAAGACCGTGCCAATGGCTCTGGACCGACTTGGCTATAGCGCCGACGACATCAAATCAATCTGCGACTATATAGATGAAAATGAAACTATCGAAGGGGCACAAAAGCTCAGAGTTGAGCATTTGCCAATCTTTGATTGTGCTTTCAAGCCGCGGAACGGCAAAAGGCATATTCATTATATGGCACATCTAAAAATGATGGCTGCCGTGCAGCCGTTTATTTCCGGTGCTATAAGCAAAACTGTCAATATGCCGAAGGAAAGTACAGCTGAAGAAATTGACTTGGCTTATATGGAAGGTTGGAAGCTCGGATTAAAGGCCGTGGCAATCTATCGCGATGGGTCCAAGCAGCTTCAGCCTGTTTCTACAAAAAAGCACAGAAAAACCAGGTCCAGGGCCGCTGCTGAAGAGGTCGCCCAGGCAAAGCCATTCAGGCGGCGGCTGCCGGATACACGTCAAAGTATAACGCATAAATTCTCTGTCTCAGTGCACGAAGGTTACTTGACGGTGGGGCTGTACGAGGATGGTCAGCCTGGTGAGTTGTTTATCACTATGGCCAAGGAGGGCAGCACCGTCGGTGGCCTTATGGATGTTATAGGGACCTGTACTTCAATGGCCCTGCAGTATGGCGTGCCGCTAATCACCCTCGTGGATAAATTCCGTTACGCTCGATTTGAGCCGTCAGGAATGACATCCAACAGGGATATACCATTTGCAAAGAGCCTGATTGATTACATTTTCTGCTGGCTCGGCTGTCAGTTTTTACCAGGATATGCAGAAAAGAATACACCGAACAGAGAGGCGGTATCGGCTCCGGTGCAAAGCAAAAATATGACAACGGCAAAGCAATTGGTTGAAAAGACCAAAGACTTGGCGCAGAAGATTGCCGAAACAAAGACCAGGGCAAAAATTAAAGCAGGAACGGCTGTGCGTGAAAAAAAGGATTTTTCAGCCTCGCAGCAGGCAGCTAAGCAGTTCTCTCCGGCCTTGGCAGGAAGATTTACTGACTCTTCGAATCGGCTCGGGACTCTGGTCGCTTCAGGCGTTGCTGAGCCGTCTGGGCCATTGCAGTCTGAAGTGAAGCTTTTGGAGCAATTCAACGCCCAATTCGCGCACTTCAGCAGCGATGCCCCGCCTTGCGATGTTTGTGGCTCGCTCACGGTCCGAAACGGAACCTGCTAGAAGTGCTTCAACTGCGGAAACTCAATGGGCTGCTCATAAAATTAAAAATAAAATCTTTGGCAGGGTGGGGCTTGCCCCACCATTATCTCTTATAAAAGCCGCGACGTCTTTTGTCCTTTCCTTATCGGTTAGACCCGCAATTTATTGCGGGATTGTTTAGCCCCCAAGCCTGCTTGCGGGTTGCCTTTATATATAATCCCCTCCCCTGTTGTGGGGGGATTTTCTTTTTTGTTATTTCCCGGCACTGTCGGGGGGTTCCTTTACGCCCGCCACCTGCCTGTCCGCCGAAGCCTCGGCGTAGGCGGATGGGCGGGTTTGTCTTTGTAGTTAGCCCCCAAATTTATTTGGGCGTTCTCATTCCCGCGAAACTTGCCCCTACCTGATTGGCGGGTGAATTTTCTTTGCATTTTGGCTTCTTTTGTGTTATTCTCTGTGCCTGCCCCGTGAGATAGTGAAACGTTATCTCACTGGGGCCTAAAGGCGTATAGAGTGTAAGGTTTTTTTGCCGGTCGTCGGGCCGCGATAAGGAAAAGGGCAAGCTTTACGGGAGTCTAAAAAATGGGGTGATGAAAACGATAGTCAGTTAAAGATGACAGTAATTCCAGGATAGGAGGTATCCAATACAATGTGTAGGTTCATTCAGTGTTTGATTTTTTGGTTAGTCTTTCCCAATCTTCTATGGGGGGCCTCTTATTACGTTGACCCTGTTAATGGGGATATGGGCAACCCTGGCACAGTTGAACTCCCCTGGCAGACTCTGGAGGGAGTATTGTCCCGGAAAAAAGTGTTCGATGCTGGGGATACAATTTTTCTGCGTAGCGGTTATCACGGAGCAATCGTCCTGAGTAGTGAAAATGATGACTACGTCACGATAGAAGGTCTCAAGGGGGAGAATCCAACGGTCAGCCGTATCCAAATTGGAAAGGCAAGATTCTGGCGTATTAAGGGGATAAGTATAAGTCCTGAGAATGCGAAGGCATACACTCGGCACACTTTGGTAGATGTCTCAGATAAGGCAAGTGACATTTCAATCGATAACTGCATGTTGTTCTCCGTTAGAGACTCCTCAGGATGGTCAGCCGATGATTGGGTGAGGAAATCATGTATCGGGTTTGTGGTCAGTGGAACACGAATCCGTCTAACGAATAATCACTTGCTCAATGTGGACCATGGAAAAATAATCGTTGGAGAGCATAACATTGTCGAGAATAACATTATTGAGAACTACTCAGGGGATGGAATAATTGCCTTGGGTAATCATTGTGTTTACCGGCATAACATCATTAAGAACTGTTTCAAGGTCGATGATAACCATGATGATGGAATTCAATCCTGGAGTGTTGGTCCGGGGGGAGTAGGTACTGGCACTGTCAGGAATGTGGTAATAGAGGCAAACTTAATCATCAATCATTCCGATCCCAACCAGAAGTACAAAGGCACGCCGCAGGGCATAGGCTGCTTTGACGGTTTCTATGAGAATTGGGTTATTGCCAACAATATTGTGATTGTTGACCACTGGCATGGTATTACTCTCGGCGGAGCAAAAAACTGCAAGATAATCAATAACACCGTAGTTGACATAAACCGGGAATCTCCCGGTCCGC
This sequence comes from Planctomycetota bacterium, assembly GCA_013349615.1. Classification (GTDB taxonomy): domain Bacteria; phylum Planctomycetota; class Phycisphaerae; order Sedimentisphaerales; family Anaerobacaceae; genus CS2-K091. Next base: position 45,116 of record DUZJ01000007.1, read on the forward strand.
CCTGGATAGTGATTGACAAACACAAGAATGGCAAAAGCAGCACCGGCAACATCATCAGAAACAACCTGGCCACGCAGTTCATTTCAAAGCCCGACATCGGACAAATGGACCACAACATGGTCATTACAGAGTATGACGACTTTTTCGCCAATTATGGAAAATTTGACCTTCGGTTGAAAGCAGGATGCCCTGCCTGTGATGCTGGCTCTAACGAAGGAATAACCACTAAGGATTTTTCCCGAAATAATCGACTGCACGGCGGCACGGTTGATATTGGAGCGATTGAGTTTGTACCTGAAAGCAGGTAACTCTTGCCACGGCGTAGCTCCTGAGAAGCCGGGTCATTGCGAGCGCAGCGCGGCAATCCCAAACAATAATCATTCATCATTAATCATTTATATGGCAGGGACCCAGCTTTTCTCACTTCATCATTCGAAATTCCTTGTTCGATACCGCCCAGGTCCGGCCCGGCTTCAAACGGGACGGATTCGTTATTCCTTACCGTCATTCCGACCGAAGTCCCGCACCAATTAGGCGAAAGCCTATGCTCAATTGGTGCGGGACGAAGCGGAGGAATCTATTAAAAAATGTCATTGCCAGGAGCAAATACTTACGTGCTTATAAGGCACCTTGAACAATACAAAAACGTTGACATTTTATCGCCGGTAGCCCCGCCACCTGTGGGTGGGGTTGTTAGCCTCTTGCACTGCAAGGGATTTCTTTTTTGTTATTTCACGCCACCCATGGACTGAGCTTGGCCTGCCCTGAGCGTAGCCGAATGGGTCGAAGTAGTCGAAGAATCTCATCATTTTTCCCTTTTTTTCTTTCCCTTTTCACTTCTTTTGTGTTATTCTCTATGCATAAAGCCTTGATTGACAAATGAGGATTTCTCTTAAAAATGCCGCCTAAATACCGGCAACTGGCAACTAAATATGAAATACTAAATTTTGATAGTATAGGGCTTATGCCAATTTGTGGGCGATTTGTTCTTCGAGAATTTCTTTGACGGTCAGGGCGATTATGCTTTTGCCGGTCTTTTTGAAAAAGCCCTGTATCTCGTTTATCGAATCGGATGAGTAATCGAATGACACGAAGAATCCCTTTGTGCGGTCTTCACGGTACAATGTAACTGAGATTGATTAGGCTAGCATCTAATCATGTGCACAGTTCTTGTTACCCTGAGTCTTTCCGCGTAGCTTATCCAAATGCTCATCGAACGTCCTGTAATTACGCTTACCTTGAGAACGCTTCATCTTTCCCGTAATCGTATTGTCAATTCTATATTGTAAGTATTTGATCAAATCAGCGAAACGACTTTTGGACACGAGGTATGTTCTGGCACCAAAGGTTTTTTCAACATTCTTGTGAATCATTGAAGGATGAAATGGACGCCTGTCCTTTCCGGACTTAATCCCCTGTTTGCGCCAATCAATATAACGGCGAATCAAATGTTCAACATATGATTTCATCTCGATGCTTGCCGCAATCGCATCGGATGGTTGAATTGAAAGCGCTTTCTTGCCACTTGTTCTAATGGTCAAGTGAGTGATCTGCTCGGCTTGTATGGAAGTATTCTGATTACCAATAATGCTTTGGCTGAACTTAGAACTTTTCTGTTTGTTGTAAGCCTCCACAGTTGAGCCTTTTTTACTCAACCGCTTCCGTTTGAGTGTTGCTTGAATTTCATCAAGAAATTTAGCTTTCGCCTTCTTGACGCTGAGACCCACCAAGTCAATGTAAACAATAGGTCGTAGTAAACCGTTTGGTTCACACTCTCTGACACGAACTGGAATCAGTGACCGGTTTTGGCTTGTCGGGTCCTTGGCCAATGCCGCAGTCCATTCAGCCTCTGTAAATGTTGCATTAAGATAATCCGGAGAAAGGACCAAAATGATTCGCCGTGTCTTCTGCAAAGCCTTATGCATTTCAGAAACAAAATTTGAACCTGCCACAAAATTGTTGGCCTGGAGAATTGTCGTGAAGCCAGCTTGGTCGAGCCAATCGGCAATTCTCTTTGCGTACTCTTTATCTGTTTTATTGTAGCTAATGAAAAAGTCTTCCATAACAATTCTCACACGAGTTTCCTTGCGATCTGTTCTTCCAGAATTTCTCGCACCGTCAGCGGAATAATGACCTTGCCCGTCGTGCGGAATAAATTGTCGATCTCTTTCAGCGCGTCCTCAGTATAGCCGAAGGAAACAAAGAAACCTTTGGCCCGCTCGTGAGTAGTCATCACGCCCTCGAAATCACGGATATCTGGCGAACCGGTTTTGTCTTTCTGCTTGACCTGTATGGGATACCAGACGTCCATAAAGTCCAGCTCACCGGCTTTCTTCTTCGGTGTGGCCGATACAGGATAAATGCGCCCGTCGATACCCATATCGCCGACCTGCGCCTTATTCGGAATACCGCCCAGCGCGATGACCGCCCAGTTCTCGAATTCAAACGGCGGGATTTCTCTAAGCTGCTTTTCGGTCCACGGCAGGTCACGAACGATAAAGCCCCGCCCAATCCGCCAGAGTTTCTCATCCTCTTTCATCTTGCAGACATCGCGCAGACGTTTGGCCATCACCCGGCAGGCCGTCGGTGACATATCAATACCTATCCACTGCCTGCCGAGATTCTCAGCCGCCACCAAAGCCGTCCCGCATCCGCAAAAAGCATCGAGAACAATATCGTTTTCATTACTGCTGGCTTTGATGATACGGTCTAATAACGCTAAAGGCTTCTGTGTCGGATAGCCAAGACGTTCTTCTGATTGTGACTGAATCGGTGGAATATCCGCCCATATGCTGTCGATAGGCATTCCTTTTTGTTCATCGAGATATCGTTTGAGTCGTGGCACAGCACCGGGTTTAGACTGAACAATCAATCCTTTTTTATAGGCGTCTTGCATGCGTTTCTTTGTCCAGCGCCATACACGTTTAACGCCAAGAAATTCATAGGTAAGATTAGGTCTGTCTTTATTTGGATTTGTCAAATCTGCCAATTGATACTGTCTGCCAGTTTTCGGCTCAACGTATTTATAGAACTCCTTTATGTACTTCTTATCGTGAGGGAGATATTGGCGGTTAAAAGTATAATCATTGTTTTTGGTGTAATAAAATATTGTGTCATGGTCGTTTGGAAATGAACGGAAAGCCAATCCCTTGGCGTTAGTTCGACGCCAAATGATTTCTGTTTGGAATTGATTTTCGCTGAATATCTGGTCTAACATTATTTTTACGTAGTGTGAGGCGTGCCAGTCGCAATGGTAATAGAATGAGCCTGTTTTCTTTAGGACGCGGTGCAGCTCGACACAGCGAGGCCGCATAAATTCGATATATGCCTGCGTGGAAGCGTGGCGGTCCTCGAATGAGCGTTTTTCCTTTGTTTCGCCCCAGAAAACCTCATAGTTGCGGTTGGAATTAAAAGGCGGGTCGATATAAATCAGGTCAACGCACCCATCAGGAAACTTTTTCAACTGGTCGAGATTATCCCCGCAATAAATGACCCGCGTATCAATCAACGCTGACGGCTTGCCACCCGCAGGGTCTTTTTTTGAATCAGTTTTAATTTTCTTTGCCATAGGCCCCTAAGTATACCCAATACCTCGTTATTCTTAAGGTGATATTACCATAACCTTCATTTAAACTATTGTTGCGCTAATCCTATTGTATAATTTTTTGCATAAATCTTCTGGGGAATTATATACTATGTGATTATATTGTCTTGTATCAAAATGCAAATCTTTAACATCATCTTCTTTAACAGTAAAAATTACTGCTTTCCCCTTTCCCATAGCATAGCCCGCCTCAAAATAAACTCCGCCTCTCTGACCAGAGAAGTCAGATACAAGAAATTTACAACGTTTAATTTCGGCAATGATTTCGTCGCAAATCTTATTATTAAACTCTTGTAAGTCGATCCTTACCGGGATATAACCGGCTTTCTCAATGGCGAGCTTAACTCCTTTTTCGTAAAAGTCAGACATAGATGAATCAAACCACATGGCCACAAAAACACGTTTGCTGTCCGTCGCTTGCTGTTGTAGATTCTCTATCATCTCCCAACATTTGGTTGTCAGAGTAAAAGACCAAAATTCCCAAGAATTGCTATCGCTGCAAGAATAAATCCATCCCTGATTTTCCAACTCCCTTAAAAAAAAGTCGCCATCTTGTGAAAAAATATTATACTTTCCCACTGGCTCCAAGTTGAGTTCAATTTTATCGAATGGTTGCTTTACCAGTCGACTCAAGTTCAGTAATGCTCGAACAACAAAATCACTTGCCTTTTTAGGGAACTCGTCTAATATTTCATCTATTAGAATTATGGAAAACTCATTCACCTTTACATTCGCGTCTTTCTTTCCGACTAATGTAACTCTTCCAAGCCCTTTAAGTCGTCTTTCATTTAAAACACAAGCTATCTTAAATTTGATAGATGGATCTTTAATATTAATACCATAAATACCCGGCCTTTCACCCAATTGATAGACACCGCAATATTCACAATCATATTGTTTTAACCGATGATGTAAAGGTGCAGTATATACCTCGCATTCAGTTCCACAAAAGAAACATTTATCAGCATTGCTCATTGTTTTCCTCGCCTTTTTTCTTTTACATTCAGTATCTATCTGAAAATAAACTTAAATTATAATATTTTTCTATTCAACTGCTCGAGTTTATCGCCGCAGTAAATCACGCGCGTACTAACCACCGTTAACTGTTTGCCTACATTAGTAATTTTATTGGAACCGTATGGAGATTTCTTTCCCATAACTCGTAAGTATAAGCTCTATCTAATAATTTGCAATCGCCATCAACGGCAAAATTCACAAGACAATGTCTAATATATTGTATGTTAATCGAGCAAGATGTTTTACTTACCCGCAGCCTGAGTAATACCGCATTTTAGGAGATGGCCCGCAAAGAGTATCCCCAATGAAATGTCTAAATGGCTTCTTTAGGTAATTTCCAGTCATGCATTTCTTCTTTCAGCAAAAACTGAAGATCTTCAACATTTAGCGCACGAACTTGTGCAGGCATCCAGTTATACTTTTTAACTAGATAATAATGTACTGCATCAATTCCATCTAGCGACTTATATCCTTCTCGCTCGGCCAAATGATCACCAAAGCAATCAATGGAATACATAATACCGCCTTCAGCTGCACGCAACTTTTTCATGACTTTATAACGTTCGTTTGACATCTAAATACTCCCTATTTAATATGGCTCGCTAATAATGATTATACAGTTTGTATAAATCGGGAACCAGAACCAGTTTCTACCGGTATAAGAAGTTCTCGTTGCTTCTTCAACGCTCGTCTTTCATGGCAACTTTTAATATTATTGTGTAGAATATGTAAACTGCGGACCTATGTCAAGTACGAGTTTTCGGTATCAAGCAGACAGAAATTTTGTATGATTGAATATATTGTATTAATCTCTCAAATTCATATAATATCAAACCAGGCATGTAATATAGTTCGGCTATTAGCAAAAAAAACTTGCACAAGGAAGATAGAGGTTTTTTAAGAAGTGCAATCTTCGTAAGGCAAAAGTAAGTAAAAATCATTAAAAGGATTTGATATGCCTAAATGCTATGAACATAAGGTTATTGCATCTGCAACGGGAGCTATCTCTGCGTTTGGATATGGATATTATGCAGAGCAAGATTTTGCAAAAGCATGGCAGTACGCTCTTGGCGGTGTTTTGGGAGGTCGTATTACAGCAGGAATAGCGGATTTTCTTGAGCCTTCTAAAATATTTGGCCCAAACCACAGAAGTTTTTTCCATGGGATAGCGCTAAATGGCGGATTAGCTGCTGCGGCATATAATCCAGGTAAGGAATGGCTGCTATCATTGGTTCATAAAGCTATTGAGTGCGACAACAAACAAGAGCCTTTTAAGGCTTTTAGGTACAGGGTATTAGTAGGCCTAATTATAGGTGGGGCTGGTGGCCATATATCCCACTTATTAGCTGACTCAATAACACCCAATGGTTTGCCATTATTGTGTTGATTTTAAACCATTTGAAAAATAACATTAAATGTGTCCGCCTGCACCCTCAGGTGGTACATTTTTCCCTGTTTTTTGAGATACTTTAGCGAATTAATCACTTGAAACCTCTTTTATATTTTTGATATGCCTGCCCCTTGGGATAGCGTAGCGTTATCCCTTTGGGGTAGCTTTGCACTTTACATTTTGATTTTTAATTTTCTGATGTGCCCTCCGTGGCTATTTTCTTTGTGCCTTCGTGGTTAAAAAATCCGTGAAATCCGTGGTAAATTTTTTTGTTAAAACAGTTTTATTTCCATTGAACATTCCAACAAAGTTTGGTATAATTACAATAGCCATAGAAATGGCAGTTCAGCGGAGAACCGCACGTATCGTCCGGCACCAAATTACGGCAGCAGCCTATTTGGTGCGGGACACGTCCATAAACCATTATTTGGCAAGATAGGCAAAGTTTTGAATTTGGGTAATTTCGATTTTGATATTGTTTCGAATTTCGTGCTTCGTATTTCGTATTTTTCGTATCGAGATACGAATTTCTCCTCTACAACTGTAGAGAGCGCACTACAAATCGCTCATTTTATGCAAAACAAACCCAATTTCCAAAAAGCCCAAATGAACGTAAGCCGAGTTTCAACAAGGGATTATGAAAAAAAGACACTTGGTCAACGTGGGAAAAACAAACCCAATTCAAAGCCAAAACAAACCCAATCAAACCCAATTAAAGCCAATAAAATCCCAAAACAAACCCAATACAAACCCAAACAAACCCAATCTGTAGTGAGCTTGCCGAACCTATTTCAAACGAGGCCCTTACTCATGGGTAGAAAGATCAAATCCAAATTATTGAATTTTAACCTCAAAATTAGTTTGACAAACTGGCGCAACTCGCTAAAATCTTGTTTTTTGGGTCGTGAACGGGAGACTTCTATGAAGAGTTTTATGGCAAAGAAAAATCAGGTCGAGCAAAAATGGCTGCTTGTTGATGCCGAAGGGGCCGTTTTGGGCCGAATGGCCGCTAAAATTGCGCCTATACTGATGGGAAAAGCCAAGCCTACATATACCCCCCACGTTGACGTGGGCGATTATGTAATTGTAGTAAACGCTGACAAAGTGAAAGTCACCGGCAAAAAGGCCGAGATGAAGCAGTATGATTATTACACGCATTTCCCCGGCGGGCATAAATTCGTCAGTTTTGCCGATATGATGACAAAAAAGCCCGAAAAGGTAGTTGAATTGGCGATAAGGCGGATGCTGCCGAAGAATAAATTAGGCAGAGCGATGCTGAAAAAATTGAAGGTTTATCGAGGCCTGGAACACAATCACCAGGCCCAGAAACCTGAAAAGATAGAATTGTTAAGAGAGAACGATGATTATGGCAGAAGCCCAAACAGAAAATACAGTTCAAACAGAAAATACTGCTCAAACAGAAAATACTGCTGAGAGTCTGACTGTAGATGCCGCAGCTACAGCGGCCAAACCGGAGCGCAAGCCCATTAAGGAGCCGGATAAGGGCGGCTACTACTGGGGCACAGGCAGAAGAAAAAGTGCCGTCGCGAGAGTTAGAATCAAGCCAGGAGACGGCAAATTGCTGGTTAACAAAAAAAAGCTCGCCGATTACTTTGCTCGCGAACAGGACCGAATAGCGGTCTTGGCTCCGCTGAGAACGGTTGACGTCGAGAAGTCTTTCGATGTTTTTGTCAATGTCCGCGGTGGTGGAACGACCGGCCAGTCCGGCGCTGTACGTTTAGGGATTGCCAGGGCGCTGAGGAACTATGACGAAAATTATATCCAGCCGCTGCGGGACGGCGGCTATCTTACACGCGATGGCAGGATGGTCGAAAGAAAGAAGCCGGGCCAAAGAGGCGCAAGGAGAAGATTCCAGTTCTCGAAACGTTAGTTTGCAAAGCATTTTTCAGGATTATTGAAAGAGCCACTGGATTTTCCGGTGGCTTTTTTTGTAAGGTGTAAATTTCAATGTCAATATCAGAACATACAACCAAGGGAGCAGTTTTGATGGCTCTGGCAAGCGTCTTTTTCTGTATGGCAGGCTGTCTGGTAAAGTCCGGCTCCCATATCGGGGCTTACAGGATGGCTTTCTTTCGATTCGTCATAGGAATGGGCCTTATTGCGGCCGCTGCCATGTCGGGGCGGGTTAAGCTTGTCTTTAATAACAAAAAGCTGTTGTTTTTGCGGGGTGTTGCCGGCGGGATAGCCATCCTTATTGGGTTTTTGTCTATTACCAAGCTGGGTCTGGGTAAAGGGATGGTTCTGATATGCTCATATCCAATCTTTGCAAGTATTATCAGTGCGGTGTTTCTGAAAGAACGACTGCGGCTGTTCGATATTGGGGCCATTCTGACGGCTATTGCAGGTATTTACTTTATCGCTTACGAAAAGCAGGAAGGCTTTTCACTGCTGGTCTTTGGCAAATATGAACTTTTGGCGGTACTCGGAGCGGTGATTGCGGGAATAGCTGTCACGCTCATACGCAGGCTCCACGATACGGATGACTCAATGTCGATTTACTTTTCCCAGTGTTTGGTGGGGATGTGGCTGGTCTTAGGTCCGTCTTTCAGCAGCGAAGGCCCCGTCGGCCTAAATGGCGTCTTTATCCTGCTGGGCATCGGTGCCACTGTCACTGTCGGTCAGTTGTTGATGACGGAGGGCTTTAAATACGTACCGGTCAAGACCGGCTCATTGTTACTTATGATCGAGCCGGTATTGTGCTATGTAGCTGGTGTAACCATATTCAGTGAACGCCTGACCTTATCTTCTGTGTGTGGTTCAGTGCTGGTTGTCGGCGCCTGTGCGGTGGTGCTGACCCACAGAAGGCTTGACCGGCAAGTCCAAACCGGTGTGTCTGGCGTGTAATTGTGGTGGTATTTATGCCTGCGCAACTGTAATATATTAACAGTGTTACAAACGTTGCGAACCGGCAAAACAAAGTTGGCTAACAGAAAAGAAAGGAACGTGCAATGATACGGGTTGCCATCATCGGGGCAAGCGGATATACCGGCGTCGAATCAATCGAAATCATTCTGCGCCATCCCGGAGCTGAGCTTACTTATCTTACGGCGCTCGAATCCGAGTGCGGTCACGCCGAGGATGTTTTCGGGCGGTTGAAAGGCCGATGTGATATGCAGATTGAGCCGTTGGATTTTGATAAGCTCACCGGTCTGGCTGATGCCGCACTTTGCTGCCTGCCTCATAAGGTGTCTATGGGGTTTGTGCCGAAACTGCTGGATGCAGGCTTGAAGGTGATTGATTTCAGTGCCGACTATCGGCTCAAGGATATAAGCGTTTACGAGAAATTCTACGACGTAAAGCACACCGATACAGCCAATCTGGAAAACGCGGTGTACGGTCTGCCGGAATTGTTCCGTGAACAGATAAAAGGGGCCGACCTTATCGCCAACCCCGGCTGCTACCCCACAGGGGCAATACTGGCGATAGCGCCGCTGCTTAAAGAAGGCCTTATTGAAACAGACTCGATTATTGTCAATGCGGTGACCGGTGCATCGGGGGCGGGCAAAAATCCATCGAGCAAATTTCATTTTCCGAATATGAATGAGAACCTGTTTGCTTATGGCGTCGGCTCACACCGCCATATGCCGGAGATGGAACAAATCGCCGGCGAAATTGCCGGTTCCAAAGTCCGGATACTGTTTCAGCCCCATGCGGGGCCTTTTGACAGGGGAATTCTCTCGACGGTATATTGTCAGCCGAAAGAAAAGGTGGCCAGCGAACAACTATCGCAGCTCTATCAGAATTTCTATGCCGGCGAGGCGTTTGTGCAGATATGCAGCAATACGCCTGCTGTCAAAGATGTCGCAGGGACAAACTATTGCCATATTTTTGTGACTTGCGTAAAAGGCAAGATTGTAAGTTTTTCGGCAATTGACAATTTGGTAAAGGGCGCATCAGGCCAGGCAATTCAGAATATGAATATTGTATTCGGCCTCGAAGAGACACTCGGCCTAAAATAGACAATGAGAAAATACAAGAATAGCTATGCTTTTATTGACAGCCAAAATCTGAACCTCTCGATCCACGAACAGGGCTGGTTGCTTGATTTCAAAAGATTCAGAAAATATTTAGATGATAAGTACGGAGTTAGCAAAGCTTTTCTTTTTATTGGATATATGCCAACAAATCAGAATTTGTATATATCCTTACAATCGCGTCGAAGATCGCATTTATGAACGGATTGAAAGAGAAGTTGCGATACAGGAAGGGGCAATAAAAAAGAGGCATTGCCGCGGGACGGAACCCTTTGGTTAACCTCTTATCGTAATTTCTATATTAAGTATATGTTTATCATCGGAAAAATCAAGGGAAAATATAGGTTTTTTATACGAAAGTTCTTCGCTTAGAACTTAATCATACATAAGTAATGGCCAAGAAAGAAGTTAAGTGTTTGGTGTGAACATGGGATTTACGTTAATAAGCACGGATAAACAATGCAAACAGAGTAATAAAAGCATATAAGACGGTTAGGGAATAAATAGGTGTCTGTATTTGTCTTAAAAGTTGCGACGTGCCAGTTTGCTGTAAGTAGTTCTATTAAGCGAAACTCCCGTAGAATCTGCGAATTTCTGGAAAGAGCGGGCAAGGCCAAAGCTGACATAGTACATTTTTCCGAGTGTGCTCTTAGCGGATATGTAGGCACCGACTTTTCTAACTTCGACGGATACGATTGGGATTTGCTTAGAGAAGAGACTGAAAAAATTATGGCGATTGCGGGGCAGCTCGGCCTTTGGGTGGTTCTGGGCAGTACGCATCGGTTGACTGAGCCGAACAAGCCGCACAATAGTCTGTATGTAATCAATCCCAGGGGTAAGATTGTTGACCGCTACGACAAAAGATTTTGTACGAAGGGTGATTTGCGGCGGCTTACACCAGGCAGCAGGTTTGTGTATTTTTCCATCTATGGCGTAAAATGCTCGCTGCTTATATGCTTTGATTTGCGGTTTCCGGAGATTTACAGGGAATTATATAAACGAAAAGTAAATTGTATTTTCCAGTCTTTTTACAACGCCCGGCAGAAGGGCCCAAGCGTGCATACTCATATTATGCGGCAGACGATGCAGTGCAGAGCGGCAACGAATCATTTTTGGATTAGTATGGCAAATGCGAGCGGGTATTATTCACCGTACCCATCGTGTTTTATCCAGCCGGACGGCAAAATCATAAGACAACTCAAGCAAAACCGAGCAGGGATGATGGTCAACACAATCGATTTGAAGAAGAAATTCTACGATCCAATGGCTGATTTCAGGGATATTGTGATTGCCGGAGCACTCAGTAATGGCCCAGGAATTATCAGGGACAGACGCTCAAAAATCGCGTCCCAGCTTTGAGCATAACCGCTCTGGGGATAAAAAAGCTGGTTAAATCAGCAATTTAGGTTTATAATAAATTAGAGTGAGAGGAAAAATAAATCCTATTCGGAAAGGAATAAGAAATGCCGGATAGATCGGCAGATTGGTTGGCCTAAAAATGCCTAAGGAGCCATCAAATTTTGTAAAAGTTTTCTTCGCTGATAAAGACAAGGTTCTGCAACAGTTAAAAGGTTACGCGAAGAGCATCAAACGTACACATTCGGAAGTAGAACGTTTGGGTTATTTTGGCTCTTACGCTAAAGACACATACGGCCCAGCCAGCGATGTAGACCTGCTTATAATTCTGCGGCAAAGCGATAAGCGTTTCCTGGACAGAATCCCGGATTTTCTCCCTGATAATCTCTCAATCTGCTGTGATGTTTTCCCTTACACCAGCGGGGAAATAGAGAAGATGAAACAGGATGGCAATCCCTGGATTTGCCATGTTCTAAAAGAGGTGGTTTGGCTTTAATGATAAAAAATAAGCGCAAACTGGATGAGTTTTATCGCAAGTTAGACGCAGAGGAAAAGCTGTCTTATAAAGATGCCCTGCGGATATACGATGCGCTGTATAAGGAAGCCGTTGCGTTGGGTGCAGTCGGCCACGAGAATATTTGGGAAGGCTTTGAGGTCGATTTGAGGATTGCCAAAGCGATTAATGCGTTACCATAGTGCAGTAAAGATTAATAGAAGGAGGCTATAGGAGTTTAGCGGGCTATCTGAACACAAGGGGATATTAGAAAAGTTTGACAGTTTACTGAAATAGTAAAGCATCCCAACGAAGGCGAAGCAGGAAAGCAGCCACTCGATTCGCCATGTTCTTAAAGATGTAGTCGGGCTTTAAATAAGCGAGCCAGATATGAAAACAAGCAGCTGGCTCTACTTTCCATACTATAAAAGAATATAGAAGGAATTTGTCTATAGGAACTTTGGGCTATGAAAAACTTGGGCAGAATAGATATACAAATTGATATTGCTCGAATATTAGTTGTTGTTGGGCTATCTTTTTTTATTTACTGTGCAGCAACGTACTCTGCATATCGGCGCTGTGACGGTCGGTATCGGGCACTTGTGCATAACCTTGAAGAAGAAATCGATTTTAAAGAGTATCTGAAAAGCAAAGACGCTGAGGAAGATTACTATGCAAGAGTTTTTCTTTTCCATTCCTGTGGTTATATGTATTCAGGGTACAATCATTTGCTTTTTCATTTAACGGCAAGTATCCTTTTTCTTAGCGCTGGAGTTCTTACCTATCTTCAGGCCGTAGTTTCTGGAAGGAAAAAGGTGTGAGCTGATTTGGAGTCTCCTGCTCTAGGCTCTGTATGTTTTAGGAATGACAGTGAGTAGCGTTTCTTTAATTGGGTATAAATAATATGGCTAATAATACAATTACGGCGTCGAGGGGGTTTTTGGCTGCGGGGGTACGCTGCGGGATTAAGAAATCGGGCAAATCAGATTTGGGGTTGATTGTCTGCCCAACGGGGGCAAAGGCTGCGGCGGTCTTTACTACCAACACAATCACATCAGCGGCTGTTAAGGTGAGCAAAGAACATATAAAAAGCGCTAACATCTCGGCAGTAGTTGTCAATTCCGGCAACGCTAATACATGCACCGGTCAGGTTGGGATTAAGAACGCGATAAAGATGTGCAGCGAAACGGCCAAACAGATTGAGGAGGACCCGCATAGTGTCCTTGTTGCTTCGACCGGTGTTATCGGCAAGCAATTGCCAATCAAAAAAATTGTCACAGGCATCTCAAAGGCAGCAGCGAAGCTTTCGACTTCATCTAAAGCCGGGCTGGATTTCGCAAAGGCGATAATGACAACCGATACCAAGCCGAAACAGGCTTTCCGTCGAATCGAAATATCAGGCAAAGACGTTACGATAGCCGGAGCAACGAAGGGAGCGGGTATGATTGCCCCGAATATGGCCACGACTCTTTGTTTCATCACCACTGATGTGGCTATAAGCAAGCCACTGTTGGGCAGGGTGCTGAAAGCCGCTATCGGCAATTCGCTGAACAAGCTGACTGTTGATGGCCATCAGAGCACCAATGATACCACGATAATACTTGCCTCCGGTTTGGCGGGGAATCGACCTATTACCAGCCAATGTCCACGATACAAAAGATTCGCAAAGGCCCTGGCGGAGGTTTGTGACGATTTGGTCAGGCAAATGGCACTTGACGCAGAGGGGGCAACGCGGATGTTCAGGGTGATGGTCAGAGGTGCATCGACAAAAGCAGATGCGGCGAAAGCTGCCAGGGCGGTAGCTGATTATCCGCTGGTAAAATGTGCAGTACACGGCGGCGACCCTAACTGGGGCAGGATTATCTGTGCGGTCGGCTCGGCGGGCGTAAAATTGAATCCAAATAAACTGTCCTGCAAATTGGGTGATATAACCGTCTTTAAGAATGGGACTGCTAAAAAATTCGACGCCAAAAAGGCAAGCAAGGTTGTTTCACAGACCGAGCATACAATAACAGTAGATTTGGGTGTGGGGAATATAAGCGATTTTTGCTACGGCTGCGATTTGAGCGCCGAATATGTCAAAATCAATGCAGAGTACCATACGTAATAGTGCGCAAGCGCTCTTTTGCCTTTGTTTTTTATTTGGTTTCCCGCAATAAAATATTTGAAAAGCAACTCTGTTTGGTTAAACTGCACGCTATCTCGTATATACTGAGTGGGTAAAAATCTATAGTTAAGTTTTGAAGGGATGGAAACAGTGAAGATTCTTAAGAACATCGGTGTGTTTGTGGTGCCTGTATTTGCGTTTAGTGCGGCGGCGATGGCGGCAGAAGGCCCTGAAGCGGCTGAGATTGTCAGCACCCCGTCAAGCTGGGCAATTGCCCCGATAGCTGCGTTGTTAGCGCTGGCCTTTGCATGGTATTTCTACAAGAAAGTGATGGCTGCGCCCGAAGGCACTGAAAAAATGATAGAGATCGCTCGCTACGTTCGCGAGGGTGCCTACGCGTATCTATTCAGACAATACAGCGTTGTGTCGTTAGTGTTTCTGATACTGTTGATTATCTTAGGGATTTGTGCTTATCTGGGCGTTCAGAACCCATTCGTTCCGGTGGCGTTTCTGACCGGCGGATTTTTCAGCGGTCTGTGCGGCTTTCTTGGTATGAAGACTGCGACGAACGCCTCGGCCCGAACGGCTCAGGGTGCCAGTGTGAGCTTGAATCGCGGCCTGCAGGTCGCCTTTCGCAGCGGCGCTGTTATGGGCCTTGTGGTAGTGGGCTTCGGCCTGCTGGATATCTCACTGTGGTATCTGGTCCTGGATAAGCTGGTTTATACCGTTGAAAATATGAGAGAAGGCCTTAGTTTTCTGGGCCTGACCCTGGTTAAGGCGGGCATGAGCCATGAGCACAAACTCGTTGAAATCACCACGACAATGATTACTTTCGGGATGGGCGCTTCGACACAGGCGCTTTTTGCCCGTGTTGGCGGCGGAATCTTTACCAAAGCGGCAGACGTCGGAGCAGACCTGGTTGGCAAAGTCGAAGCCGGTATCCCGGAAGATGACCCGAGAAACCCGGCTACAATCGCTGATAACGTTGGCGACAATGTCGGAGACGTTGCGGGTATGGGCGCTGACTTATACGAAAGCTATTGCGGCTCAATCCTGGCGACGGCTGCGCTTGGAGCGGCTTTGACGCTATCAGGCGAAAACGTACTCAAGGCTGTTCTTGCTCCAATGCTTGTTGCCGGCATGGGTATTATACTTTCGATTTTGGGTATCTTTATGGTTCGCTGCAAGGAAGACGCCAGTCAGAAGAATTTGCTCCGGGCATTGCTATTCGGAACTTTAGGCAGTTCTGTCCTGATTATTCTTGCTGTTGCGGGCCTGGCCTGGTTCGAATGGATTACCTGGGGTGTTTTCGGCTCGGTTGTTTCGGGCCTGATTGCCGGCGTGCTTATAGGCCAATTTACCGAGTATTACACATCCGACAGTTATGGTCCGACACGGGGTATTGCCGAGCAGACAAAGATGGGAGCGGCGACGACAATCATTGAGGGCTTCGCAACGGGTATGTATTCAGCCGGGCTGCCGGTAATAACAATAGTCCTTGGCATCCTATGTGCGTTTGGCTTTGCCGGCGGCTTTTCAAATATATCAATGGGTCTTTACGGTATCGGTTTTGCCGCCGTTGGAATGCTTTCCACATTAGGCATTACTCTGGCGACCGACGCTTACGGGCCGATAGCTGACAATGCTGGTGGCAACGCGGAGATGAGCGGGCTGGGCGAAGAGGTGAGAAAGAGAACCGATGCGCTCGATGCCCTTGGTAATACTACGGCGGCAACTGGAAAGGGCTTTGCGATAGGCTCGGCGGCTCTGACGGCGATGGCACTTTTGGCTGCCTATATCGAGGAAATCAAGATTTGGATCGCGAGACTGGCATCGGAAAGCGCCGAAGGAATCTTTCACGTTGGTGATACGGCGTTTGCTGCCGGGGATGTAAGCGGCGCTATCAATGCCAAGGCTGCACACATTATGGACTTCGTCAACGCTTACGAGCTGCATATTATGAATCCGAAATTGATATGCGGCCTCTTTATTGGGGCTATGATGACCTTTGTATTCTGTGCAATGACGATGAAGGCGGTGGGCAGGGCGGCAGGGGCCATGGTCAATGAGGTGCGGCGGCAGTTCAGGGAAATCGCCGGCATTATGGAAGGGACAGGAGAGCCGGATTATGCTGAATGCGTTTCGATTTCCACGCGGGGTGCGCAGAAAGAGATGATTTTGCCGTCGCTGCTGGCAATTATTGTGCCGGTCCTGACGGGATTGCTGCTGGGCGTGGCAGGTGTGATGGGGCTTTTGGCGGCGGGATTAAGCTGCGGTTTTGTTCTGGCGATTACGCTTAATAACGCCGGCGGGGCCTGGGACAACGCGAAAAAATACATCGAAAAGGGTGCTTATGGCGGCAAAGGCTCGGAGGAACACAAGGCTGCTGTAGTTTGTGATACCGTCGGTGACCCGTTCAAGGATACTTCCGGGCCAAGTTTGAATATTCTTATTAAACTAATGACGATGGTCAGCGTGGTCTTTTCAGGTGTCGTGGTCAAATTCGCTCCTGTTATCAGTGGTTGGCTTGGCATCGGCAAATAACAGGCTGATTTTTGCAAAAATATTTGCAAAAAGACAAAAAAACTCTTGACATTCTGTATACCATAGGCTATACTTTAATCAGTAAGGAAAACGGACCCGATAATCGTTTATCAGGGAGTCGGGCACGTCGATATCTGGGTATCGATCTGGAGGTGCTTCCTGATGTTCCGCCACGGATGGGCAGTGGCTTTGCAACTGTTTTGCAAAGCTAATTGGTAGGATTTGGCAGAGCATCTAAGTATGGGAGACCCGAAAGATGGCCAATTATGTCGATTTTGAAGAAGTATTAGAATTATTTGAGTCTTACGGCTGGAAGTTCATGGGATTTTGGACTCCTTATCGGGTCTTTGTTAAGCCTGACGAACCTGACGAACCACCATGGCTTATTCCAGTACATGACGGAAAAATAGATATTGAATATGTCAAGAAATTTAAAAGATGGCTCAAACGCAAAGGACTCCTTCGAAATGAAGACGAGGACTAAGACGAAGATAATAGACCTTAGGAAGGCGTTAAAATCATCCGTTTTGCGCAAAGCCAAGAAGATTGTGGCTGATTACCGCATAACACTTGAGAGGAATGACAGATTAGGTTTCATTGGAAGTTCTGTTGAGTTTCCTACAGTTTTTGCGGATGCCAAAACGCCCGATAGGTGTTATAAGGCTACAGAAGAGGCCCTAATGGTTGCGGTTGCGACGATGATTGAGTGCGGCCAACGACCCCCACAGCCGGCATCGTCGAAAAAGCGGACTGTACAGGTAAACGTTAGGCTGACTTCTGAAGAAAAAATATTGTTGGCTAATGCAGCCACAAATCTTGGATTCAAGGGTATATCCGATTTCATTCGTAACACTGCTCTAAGTCGTATTCTTACCAGTTATTAAACAAGTCGGGCGGCTGGGTTTGCCTTTCACACAACAGGTGTCCGCCGTAAAGTGCAAAATGGCCGATACCTTCTGATTTCTTTCGACGTTTCCCTTAATCTGTTGACGCCAACACTCAATATAAGTAATCTATCGGGGTGGTCAAACTGACCGCCTCTTTTTTTGAATACGGGGATATAAAATTTGGCAAAGAGGGTAAACGAAAAAACAAAGGCTTTTGCTTTAGCTGCGGCAGAGGTTGCAGCAGGGCGACATTGCAGTGATATTGTAGTTCTGGACTTGAGGGGGAAATCGCCTGCTACCGATTATTTTGTAATCGCTACCGGCACAAGCGACAGGCAAATGCGAGCTGTGGCTGATGAGATATGTGAGGCTGCAAGGGAGAGCGCTATGCAGCGTTTCGGGCGGGCCGGGTATGAACAGGCACGCTGGATTTTGCTCGACTTTATTGATGTCGTCATCCATATCTTTGATAGGGAGTACCGGGACTACTACGATTTGGAATTGCTCTGGGGTGATGCCGGGCGACTAAAATGGGATAAGAGTTTGGAAGAGTGAAACGGACAATTGATACACTTGAAAAGAGGATTAGTGACGCTATGGCTGCCGCTGCCGGCCGAAGCGATTGCGCAGCTATAGTAAGGCTCTCCACCGACCCGAAATTCGGCGATTATCAGGCCAACGGTGTAATGGCGCTGGCCAAGAAGATAAAGACCAATCCGCGCAAACTCGCCGAACAGGTGGTTAGTAATTTAGATATCGCCGATATTTGCGAACCGCCTGAAATTGCTGGGCCGGGCTTTATAAATCTGCGGCTGAAATCCGATTTTATTACGGGCAGATTACTTCAAATCAACGCCGATGTTGAGAATCGCTTAGGCATAGAAAAAGAAGCTCAGCCGAGGACTATCGTTGTAGATTTTTCCTGCCCGAACATCGCCAAGCAAATGCACGTCGGCCACCTGCGAAGCACAGTTATCGGCGACTGTATCTGCCGTATGCTGGAATTCCTCGGCCATAATGTCATCCGCCAGAACCACATCGGCGACTGGGGCCTACAAATGGGGATGGTGGTTCAGGCGATTGAAACTGCATGTTTTAACCTAACTAGTAATGATAAATATCTTCTCAGTCTTTTGTCAGAAAATCCCCAAAAATGGGAAAATGAGTCGCTAAAAAGAATAGATTTGAATTTGGAGCAATTAGAATCACTGTATATTAAAACCAACAAAGCTCTCGAAATTGGGCATCCTGATTTCGAAGAAAGGATACGTAGACTTTTAGTTGGGTTACAACATGGTGAAACAGGTTGCCTAATTTTTTGGTCAAAAGCGAGAGATATTACACTGAAAGAATGTCAAAGAATGTACAATCTTTTAAATGTTACACTTACCGGAAAAGACATTCGTGGTGAGAGTTTTTATAAAGATGATTTACACGAAGTTGTAGATAAGTTATTGAAAAGCAAAATTGCTGAAAAGTCGGAAGGGGCTGTTTGTGTATTTCCGGATGGTTTTAAGAATAAGGAGGGTCAGCGGCTGCCTTTTATTGTTCAAAAATCCGATAGTGCATATCTCTATGCGACGACGGATTTAGCGGCCATTCGCTATCGGATAAATGAACTAAAGGCAGATAAAATAGTCTATGTAACCGATGCCCGGCAGAAGCTGCATTTTGAGATGCTGTTTGCGACTGCGAGGATGGCGAAGTGGGTTGGTGACGATATTGAGCTTTCACACGTTATGTTCGGCAGCGTTTTGGGTGACGATGGGGCTCCACTGAAAACCCGTTCGGGTGAAAACGTGAAATTGAAAGAGCTGCTCGATGAGGCGGTCGAACGAGCAAAGGCTGTTGTTGAGGAAAAGAACCCGAATTTGCCTGCCGACAAAAAGCAGAAAATAGCTGAAGCCGTTGGCATCGGGGCTGTCAAGTACGCAGACTACTCTAACAACCGGACGAGTGATTATGTCTTTAGCTTTGACAAGATGTTAGCTATGGACGGCAATACCGCTCCATATATGCAGTATGCTTATGCCCGGATAAAATCTATTGAGCGAAAGGCACAGACCAAAGACGTGGATATTGCAACTGAGCTTGCCGGCCTGGAACGGTTGGATTTGACTGAGCTGGCGGAGTTAGAACTGGCGAAATATCTGATTCGTTATGGCGAAGCGATAGACGCCGCTGTTTCTGATTACAGGCCGAATTACTTGACCGCTTATCTGTATGAATTAGCACAGAAATTCAGCGCGTTTTATACGAACTGTCCGGTCTTGGACGCCGGGCCGGATAAAAGGCCGACCAGACTGCTGCTTTGTGATTTGACCGCAAGGACTATCAAACACGGTTTGAGTGAACTTTTAGGCATCGAAGTTGTTGAGCAAATGTAGGTCCAGTTAGAAACTCGATAAAGAAAGTTTCTACAGGGGGTGGACAAATGAAGTTTCTAACGGATTAAGAGGTTAGTAATAATGAAAATTGTTGAAAAAGATTTTCGTGTAATCAGTAAAAACCGCAGCCAGATGATTGACATTACAAACCAGGTCAGCTCGCTTGTCGGACAATCGGGCATTACTAATGGTGATGTGATAGTCTATTGTCCTCATACGACGGCGGCAATTACCATAAATGAAAACGCTGACCCATCTGTGCCGCACGATATACTTTTGACCCTTGAGGAGTTAGTACCTCATCATCGTTCGGGCTATCGTCATTCTGAGGGTAATTCCGATGCACACTGCAAAAGCTCCATCATTGGCTGCAGCAGACAAATCCCGATAAAAGATGGGTCCCTGAACCTCGGCAGCTGGCAGGGCATTTTTTTCTGTGAATTTGACGGCCCCCGCAGCAGAAAGGTGATAGTCCAAATCCGCGGAGAATGAGGGACATAAGCTGGAATCGGCAGCCGACTATTGTGGCCAAAGCGGCTTAACGTGTGCGCATAAAAAAGGCGAGACGGTGGAACCGGCTGGGGGGGAAACCGGTGTGCCACACTGCCTCGCCGAGGTTCGTAAGCTGCCGGAAGCAGCGCTATTTCACTAAGTATAACGTAACGCTTTTAAATAAGGCTGTCAAATAAAAAAAGAAAATCTATTAGGGGACTTCATTCCCCCGACCCATATTATCTTAAACCATCATTATACAACCTAAAACGATAAAATACAAGTCAAAAATGACTTTTTTTTGTTTTTTTTGCCTCGCCGTATTATCCGGGCGGAAATCATAACGTGAAGTGGCTTGAATATTTACGCTTATTAGCGTAGATTGTGGGCAATTATGTCAAAAAAGTTGTCATTTTTTAGAGATTTTTGATGGCAAAGACGGCTGCGAACCAATATCTTAAACGTGCTCTTTTTCGGGCGGAACGAATTTCCTATTTTTCGATTTTTTGACCATTTTTTTATGACAAAGATTTCTGAAAGAATAGAACGCGTAAAGGACGCCATTAGCTCCACTTGTGCACGTGTCGGCAGAGACGTTAGTGAGATAGAGCTTGTCGTTGTAACTAAATCCGCCACTATTGAGGCCATAAAGGAGGTTATTAGTCTGGGCTTTACCAATCTTGGCGAGAACCGGGTTCAGCAATTAAAGAGAGTTTCCACTCAAATAGCTGAATTGTCGGAGACAGGAGATGGTGATTCGGCTTTGCTGAAAAAGGTCAAATGGCATATGATTGGGCATTTGCAGCGCAATAAGGTCAGCCAGGTCTTGCCGTTAGCTTCTCTGATACACTCGGTTGATACGCTTCGGCTGGCGGAAGAGATAAGCACTTCAGCGGCAAAGCTAAACTTATGCCCTAAAATACTTCTGCAGGTTAACACTTCCAATGAGCCACAAAAGTACGGCGTTCCGGTAGGTGCGACAACGCATCTGGCTGAGCAGATAGAGACCCTGCCGAATTTAAAGGTGATTGGGCTGATGACAATGGCTCCATTAACGCACAATAAGGATGTGATACGGTCTTGTTTTATTCGAGCAAAAGAGTTATTTGTTGAGCTGCGCGGCGAAAAAATTGCAGGCCCGCAGTTTACCGAACTGAGTATGGGTATGAGTTCAGACTACGAAGTCGCGGTTGAGGAGGGCGCAACCATCCTTCGCATCGGCTCGGCAATCTTCGCCGGCTAAGCGCAGCTTTGAGCCGAATAAGCGCCACCGGTTGCAGGGAATACTCAAAGTATAATTCCACAAGTGTAGAACTTGCATTGGGACAAGCCTCTAATCTATGCCGGCCCAGCTTAGAAGTAATCCCATACTATATGAGATGCTCTTCTGAGCTAAGGTGCCCGAGGGCAGACTTCTAAGGGGTATCAGCGTGTCTTTGCAGACAGTGCGGTAACGACAAAATTTGCAGGAGCGGAAAAAAAACTGAAAAAAAGCAAAGTCCCTCCCCTAACTGGTCGAAATTATCTATGCCGGTTTCCACCAGAATGGGTATTGGTCGAGTCCTATAATACGAATGGAAAGGGCAAATGAAGTGGAAAAAACAGAGCTACTAAGTGCTATTGAAGTGCCAAAAGGCTTTACAGATGTTCTGTACCTGACGAATCAGGGCCAGATGCCGTCTGAAATTAAGCGACTTTTGAGGCAGAGGAAGCTTTCTTTCCGCGTCCTTCCAATAGACAAGTTTCCCGAGGTACGCAGTCGCCTCAACATAATTGGAACTGTGGTTATCGATGTAGAAGACTCTGACGCTATGCAGCAGCAGAAATTGGCCCGAATAATCGAATCCCTCGAGATGGAAAATATTGGTGTGATTTTGCTCTCTGAGCGTATGGAATTGCCCGTAAAAAGTTTTTCCTTAGCACCTTCAAAGAGCAGTTTTTCTCTGGGCGGCTCAACCGAGGCGGTTTCCATAGATGAGTTGTGGGTTAGGATCAGCGTCAATCTTGCGTACCGTAAGAAAAGTTCAGGAATGGCGGTAAAACCTGCGCTTCCACCCCGGCAAGTGCAATCAATTTACAAGAATAAACTGGCACAGCAGCTTAGCATAACAGGAGCGTTGGTGGACAACCTGACAGAGCAGCTTCGTTTAGCCGGTCTTGTTCAGCAGGATTTTCTGCAGACTCAGATGCCTAATACCGACAGAGTGCAATGGGCCGCGGTTTTTTTGCCGGCCGAGTGGGTCTCTGGTGATATTTACGATATCGTGCGCATTGACGAAGAGTACATTGGTTTTTATGTAGCTGATGTAATCGGTCACGGGATGCCTGCCGCACTTTTGACGATCTTTCTAAAACAGGCCCTGGTTATGCGTCAGACTGTTGAGAATAATTACCGTATATTCTCACCGGCGGAAGTTATGAAAAATCTTAATGTGCGGATGGCTGCACAGAAACTCTCCGGGTACCAGTTTGCTACCTGTTGCTATTGTTTGCTAAACATAAAGACACTACAGCTAACTTTTGCCCGCGCAGGACATCCGTACCCAATTCTTATTAATGACCAAAAGGCGCCGGAACGATTGGAAATAAAAGGCTCGCTGCTCGGAGTTTTTGGGCAATCTGAATATGTCCAGCAGACCATACAGCTTCAGCCCGGCGATAAACTCTTGTTGTATTCGGACGGGGCGGAACCTTTTATCGGTAAATTTGACGACCAAACCGGCTTTTATTTCAGCGAAGAATTTCGCAAAATTATGAATTTGCCGATTGTTGAGATGAGGGACAAATTTAGAGAGCTTACGCAAAATCAGGAAATCGACCCAATGGAGGTCGACGATATTACGACCGTTGGCCTTGAAATAATTTAGTGTTTAGCGTATGCGCCTAAATGCTAAGCATCCTTCCGGCTGCATATAATCATCCTGAACTTTTTACAATCTTTGGATTCCTCTATTAAATCCGCCAAAGACAGCTCTTAAAAACACCACGTACTGATAGAGCATTGCCCCGAGGCGGTCTTGCTGAGAACTGCCTGTGCGATGGCAGTTCAACAGGATTATTGTCTGTTGCCATAATGGTTCCTAATTAGTTCCCGTTGCGGAAAGCAGTAAAAACGATAAAAAACTAACCGTCCGATTTAGGACAAGGTCAGTCCATCATCATTTTTGTTGAACTGTCCGCTAATGCTCTTTAAAAAGTTAAAA